>CABSHY010000064.1 GCA_902477615.1 uncultured Sutterella sp. | reverse complement strand
CAGAAAGGCGAGCACCGTCCGTACCACCGCGGATCGGCTTTTCAATCGGCTCAATTCCGCAATCACGATAAGCATCACGCACGATATCCAAAACCTTCGGAGCCTTTTCGATGTATTGACGCATGTTTTCGTAGGAGTCAACATAGCGCAATTCAGCACGACCTTCACCGTAGATTTCGTTGAAGCGTTCAACGGTCTTATGGAGATACTTCTTCTTTAATTCGTATTGAACACGATCGTGGTCACGAACGATGATCTTCACGTAGCTCTTAACGCAAGAACCGTTCATGGCGTTGGGGTGCATGAAGCCTTCACGGTCTTCCGTGCATTCCGGAGAGACAACGGCGGGAAGCATATCGATGAATTTGGCCATCAAACGGATGGAGTTCACCATCTTACCCTTAGCCAAACCTGGGTGAACACCCACGCCGTGGATGGTCACGTGAGCCGTGCCGCCATTGAAGTTTTCACTTTCAAGAACACCCACTTCATCGCCGTCAAAGGTGTAAGCGTATTGGGCGCCAAAGTGTTCAATGTCAAAGTTTTCCGTGCCACGGGCCACTTCTTCGTCAGGCGTAAAGCCTAAGCAGAGCTTGGCGTGCGGAACTTCCGGATGAGTCATAACCCAAGCGGCCATTTCAACGATTTCAGCGATACCGGCTTTGTCATCTGCGCCCAAAAGGGTCGTACCGTCCGTGAAAACTACGTCTTGACCGGCATACTTCACGATTTCGGGGAATTCCTTGGCAGAGAAAATAATATTTTGTTCAGCGTTAAGAACAATGTCACCGCCTTGATAGTTAATGATTTGCGGCTTCTTGTCAGCGCTGTCGCTAGCGTCAGGAGACGTATCCATGTGAGCGATAAAGCCGATGGCAGGGCAAGCTTCGTAGCCGGGCGTCGCTTCAATCGTGGCGTAAACAACACCTTCTTTGCTCATGTGTGCGCTTTCAATACCCAAACCCTTGAGTTCTTCAACCAAGAATTCGGCAAGCTTGAGTTGCTTGGCGGTAGACGGTGTTTCTTCGCTCGTTAAGTTTGATTGCGTGTCAAACTTGATGTAGTTCATGAAGCGCTTTAACACGGTAGGCTGTTGTTCCATCGTTATCTCCTGTGGATAAAAATGATTAGAAAACGGTGTTTAATGAATGCCAATATATAGGCAAAAACACGTAGATTGTACGCCCACTATGATAGTCTCAAATATAGGTAAAAACTACTAGAAATATTTCTCCTTAGCTTGATGCATATTTTTAGTGCAAGCTATAGAAAAACACGCTACTATAAGTTCGTCTAGTTTTGGGAAGTACTATGTCAATGCAACAAATGAAAGAGGCTTTGAATGGGATTTATTGGAATAAGGGATCGTTTGATTTCAATATTCCGTTTATTGCTGATTCCAAAAAAGCCACGATGATTTTTAAAAAGAATCTTGCATCAATTACTTGGAACTGCATGAGTACTTTAGAAAAAAATCCTACGACTTTGCCTCAAACACAAACTATTTTAAAAGGGCAATCAGTGAGTGGTGTGAGTATTTTTGACTTGATGCAAGTGAAAAATTACGGTGATGGAGCTAAAGAACTTGTTCGTCAATTGGAGATGGGGGAGTTTTCTATTAGTTTGGAATCCGCTTGTGCACTGCACCAATTTGTAGGAAAAGAAGATGCATTGGAGTGGGGTGTTCTTCGTAACATGACCGTTGCGATTGATGGTGTTGAATACAGTCCGCCACAAGCAGAAAAATTACAAGCTATTGCTTCGAAGGGTTTTGCGTATCTTGAGACAGAAATTGAAGATCCGAGAGAACGTGCGATTGGGTTGTTTCTTTTCATGTCTCGTAATCAATTCTTCTTTGATGCGAATAAGAGAACAGCTTCTTTGATGATGAACGGTTGTCTGATGCAACACGGTTATTGGCCGATTACTATCTTAAATCGTGATTCAGAAGTATTTCATGAAAGGTTGGGTCTGTTTTACGAAACGGGGGACGCAACATCGATGATGGAATTCTTTGAACAGTCGGTTCAAAAGCTCTATCAAGCCCATTAAGAGAGATATTTCAAATGAAAACCGCCACCAAAATTCAGAAATTGGTGGCGGTCGTTTATGCGGTTAATTCGTCTAATTAAAGCTTCTTAACGAACTCAGACTTCAATTGCATGGCGCCAAAGCCATCAATCTTGCAGTCAATATTGTGGTCACCATCGACCAAACGAATGTTCTTAACCTTTGTGCCAATCTTGAGCATTGAAGAGGCACCCTTGACCTTGAGGCTCTTAATAATCGTGACAGAGTCACCATCGGCAAGTCGCGTACCGTTGGCATCTTTGACGATGAGTTCGTCAGAGGCTTCACCGGTAGCTTCATCAGCGGCGTTCCACTCGTGAGCACATTCAGGGCAAACAAACATGCCGTTGTCTTCGTACGTGTATTCGGAATTGCATTTCGGGCAATTAGGAGTCGTCATTGTATTGGTGTCCTTAAAAGGGCATTAATAATGCGCGCTATTGTGACGTATTGAAGACAAATAGGTATTGGAAATAGTCGAACAATCACTAATTGTCTCCGACAAGTTTAAAAAAGGAGAGTAGAAGAGGTTAAGAGAAAGTTTTAATTCTCCAATGTGGGATATACAAAAATGTGGTAAGAATTTGGCCAAACACCTTAACAAAAAATAGCCAAACACCTCAACGAATTTTGGCCAAATACCTCAACAAAAATCAGCCAAATACCTCAACTTAAAAAAACTACTTTTAAATCAATGAGTTTTATGCCATCAAAAAACGTATACGTTTAAGTTTGTTGGACGAAAATCTAATGTGTGCACTAATAACTCTGCAGTATTTATTTTTACCATGGTAAAATTTACGACGGTAACAAAGTGAGGGCGGTATGAAATTTTTTGATCGCATTAAAGAACGACAACAATTGCAAGGGGCGCTTGCGAGAACACTGAGCTCCGGTTCTCAATTAACGGTAGTCACCGGTCGTCGTCGCATTGGGAAAACAAAGTTAATTTTGAATAGTTTTCCCGATGAAGTCATGGTGTATTGGTTTGTGACACGCAGCAATGAGGCGATGCTATGTGGTGAATTTGCTCAAGTAGCTACTGAAAAATTGGGCGTGCTGATTCCTAATGAAGTGAAAAATTTTTCAAAGTTGTTTGAATTGGTGATGCAGGTGGGTCGTCATCAATCTTTCACACTGGTTATCGATGAGTTTCAAGAATTTTTTACCATAAATGCTGCTGTCTTTAGTCAAATTCAGTCGATTTGGGATCAATACAAAGATACAACGAAAGTAAATTTGATTGTGAGCGGGTCAGTTCATTCATTAATGAAAAGAATTTTTCAAGATTCTCATGAGCCGCTTTTTGGTCGTGCATCTCAAATCATTCAACTTCGACCTTTTCGAACAGACGTTCTTAAAGACATCTTGCAGACGTACAACCCTCAGTACGCGTCGGAAGATTTGTTGGCGTTATATGCGTTCACAGGTGGCGTTCCCAAGTACATTGAGTTGTTGATGGATCGTGGGTGTGTAACCAAGGATCAAATGATTGAATGCATTGTTGAACCGGGGTCATTATTTTTGACGGAAGGTAGGGATTTGTTGGTGATGGAGTTCGGTCGTGACTACGGAACGTATTTTTCGATTATTTCTTCTATTGCAGCAGGTTTTACGACGCAAGGACAAATCACATCGCTGTTAGGGGGCGCTTCAATTGGTGGTCAATTAAAGAAACTCGAAGAAGAATATGAATTAATCCAAAAAAAGCGTCCGATTTTCTCAAAACCTGGCAGTCAAAATGTCCAATTCGCGTTAAAAGATCAGTTTTTAAGATTCTGGTTCCGATATATGTACAAGTATCGTTCGTTAATTGAAATGGATCAATCGCAGGCTCTGAAAACAATCATTGAAAGAGATTACACGACGTTCACAGGGTTTGCGCTGGAGGATTATTTCCGAGAAAAACTCCAGGAAACCGGTAAATACCTTATGGTTGACTCTTGGTGGCAAATGAAAAAAGGTGAACCTCAAGCCGAGATTGATATCGTGGCCACAGATTTAACGACAAAGGTCGCTTTTGTTGCCGAAGTTAAGCGCCAACGGAGTCAGTTTAGAGAACGAGAGTTTTTGGATAAAGTGGAAATTCTCAAAACCAAAGAGTTGAAAAATTGGACGTTATCACCTCAACCTTCTTGTTTGACAATGGATGATATGTAGGTGGATGGATATGAGACTACCAAAGACAGCTCCATCGGACGATGCATTTGTGTGTTGTCTTATTTTAACGCTAAGGTCTTTGGCGATAGGCTTGTAGTTTATCGTCAAAACTGTGGGGCTTTTTGTGGGGTTAAAAAAATAACAGGCCTCAAAGGCCTGCTACTATTGAATCCTTGGCGGAGGAGGTGAGATTCGAAAGAAATTAAAAATCAATGAATTACCTTGAGAATTGCAATTTGTCCACCATTGTGTCCACTATTAAGAAAAAATTTCATTTCGTTGATGATAGTCAAGCTATTCACAAAGAGTCTTGATAAAAGAGATTATGAAAAACAATCATTGTGACTACCAAGCATAGCAGCAATGATAAGACGATCGTTTTCAATTCTATAAATTAGCAAAAAGTCACCGCCAAGGTGACATTCACGATAGCCACACCAATTCCCTATTAATTCATGGTCTCTATAAGATGGAGGCAAATTTTGCCGAGATGCTAGCATATCTAAAGCGTCTTTAACTTTGTTCAAGTTATAACGACCGGAACTTTTGCAACGTTTATATGCTTTGAGAAACGTTTTAGTAAAAGAAATTCGAAGTGGAGGTCTACAATTGATCGAGGGCATCAAATGCTTCTTTCGAAGTTTTAAAAGTTTTTAATCCTTTGCCTGTTGTTAGATAGTGACGAATTTCAGCGTCAGCCATATCCATTTGACTGATTTGATTCATGGGAAAAGGCATTCCCCGCATACGAACAGATCTTCTAAGAAAAATACGAATTGCTTCTTGGACAGTTAAACCAAGGTCTGCATATAAATCTGTAGCCTCTTTTTTTAAGGTTTCATCAACACTAACATTAATTGCAGTTGCCATAGTATGCTCCCTTATTTATTAATCTAAATTGTATTATATTGAGCGACATTGCGCAATATGGTTGAATTGTTACTACTAGTGAGGGGAGTGTAATTATAAATTCATTTGTAGGAGCTCCTAGCATGTGACTGCTAGGTGATCAGAGATAGGGGAATCTAGAATAGAGAGAAGACAAAAATATCGAAACTTGCCTCTCCCGATGATTTGAAATTTTTGGGCTTTGGCTTCTCGAAAAGAGAGGGGAAATACAACCCTCGCCCTCACAAGAAAAGTCTCAAAAAGCTCAAGTTGAAAATCAAGGCCATCCTTGGAAGAAGTCGAGGGATCAGTCTCGAAAGGTACCAAACCGAACTAACTACGACGTTAAGAGGGTGGTACAACTACTTCAAGATCGGCCTAAGCAAGACAAGGATACAGACTCTTGATGAGTGCACTAGACGGCGAATCCGGATGCTGTACTGGAAGTGATGGAAGAAAATCAAGACGAAGTATGAAGCCTTGATGAAGTTGGGAGTCAACAGGTGTAAAGCCTGGGAATGGGCCAACACATCAAAGGGCTATTGGGCGATTGTACGCAGTTGGATATTGTCTACAACGTTAACTAATGAACGACTACGCAAGCATGGATGGCTCTGCTTGACGGACTTGTAGGGCTAGATGTTTAGAGGAACCGCCGTGTACGGACCCGTATGCCCGGTGGTGTGGAAGGGTGGCTTATCGCCACCCCATCCGATAGGCTATAGATTACTTAGCTTTGAAATGACGCAATTGTTCATCACCGAACATAGCGGTCATCGGGACGCCCTTAGAGTCGATCATACCGCGGTGCATACCAGCGGAGTTCATCGGGAAGGCGAAGTTACCCTTAGCGTCGAGAATAATCATACCGCCCGTGCCCTTGATGTCACCGATTTCTTTGATCACTGCGTCACCAGCCTTTTGAACATTTTCACCTAAGTGCGTGTAACGGGAGTGAACATTGTAAGCGGCAGACGTACGGATGAACATTTCGCCAGAACCCGTTGCAGATACTGCGACGGACTTATTATTAGCATAGGTACCAGCACCAATCACAGGACTGTCACCGATGCGACCATAGCGCTTATTGGTCATACCACCCGTGGAGGTACCTGCTGCAAGGTTACCGTCTTTATCTAAGGCAACAGCACCAACCGTACCATACTTATAGTCATACATTAACGGATCAATGTAGAGCTCTGCGTTAGCAGTCTTTTTCTTTGTGGCGCCATCGTGGTCAAGAATAACTTGTTCTTTTTCTTGAGCTTTCTTGAGCTGGTCATAACGGTTTTGCTTGAGCACAGAACTTTTCTGCGCCCTTCGTCGCCATCATAACGTGAGGAGACTTCGTGCGAACGATGTCTGCACAATTAATCGGGTGCTTAATATTGGTAACACCAGCAACGGCACCTGCCATAAGGGTCTTACCGTCCATGATAGAAGAGTCAAGTTCGTTCTTACCTTCATTTGTGAACACAGCACCACGACCAGCATTAAAGATCGGATTGAGTTCCATTTCGTTGATAGCAGCCTTCACTGCATCAATGGCCGTACCGCCACTTGCTAAAACTTTGTTACCAGCAAGAAGGGCTTTTTGGAGACCTGCATGGTATTCAGCTTGTTGTTCAGGGGTAAAACGGTCAGCAGTAATGTTGCCAGCACCACCGTGAATAACAAGGCGATACTGTGCGTCGGCGGCGTTTGCAGCAACAGCAAACGTGAGACCAAGGGCCATAGCAAGAAGTTGTTTCTTCATGTTCAATCCTTTGCATTTATTGAGTACTAATTTGTCTTGCAAGATCAGCAAGATCCGACGATTATAAAATTTGATATTCCTATAAAAAAGAGAGATTAGGAAAACTCCTATTAAGGTTTACTCTTACTTTTTACAAAAAACTTCTTTTAGATTTCAGTTTTTAAATAGATAGGATTCAAAATTAATTTTTCTCATTTCAATGAGTTATTTTTATCAGTAGGGCCGTAAAACCATCGCTTTAATGACATGGATCACTCCTCCCTCCCGAAATGGGAGAGAATAAGTTTAGGCAATAACTTTAAAAAGGACCCATGTCATGAGCAGAAAGCATACCGCAAAAGAATTCGATAAGTCGAATA
>CABSHY010000063.1 GCA_902477615.1 uncultured Sutterella sp. | reverse complement strand
TGTATAACCCTAAGAGAAACTTGAGGATGATGATTCCGAAAAACGGCTGATTAACACATTTGTACATTTGATGGTTTATACATATATTTGAAGAGGAGGTCAGAGATTAGTGCCTAATAAAACAAAAATCCGCACAACGTTATACACGCGTGCGGATTCAAATTTGGTGCCCCAAGACTGACTCGAACAGACGACCTATCGCTTACAAGGCGATTGCTCTACCAACTGAGCTATTGGGGCAAGAGGCGCTATTTTACACGAGAAAAGGTCGGCGTGGGGGCTTTAGGTTTAATTTCCTCAGGGTCATCCATATCCGGAGAAAACATCATCCCCTTTGAAGGCTCTTCTTGCGGGAACATACCGGCAACATTGCGATAAGGCACATAGCATTGCATAGCCTTCTCGCCAAAGCGAGCCTCAAAGCGAGTCGCATCTTCTTCAAAAGCCAAACTATGCGTTGCTTCGGCAGAAATGTCGAAAACAATTCGGCCATCCTGAACAAATTCCATCGGTACGGTGCAGTTATCGTCAACATTAACAACGATGTAAGGCGACAGACCGTAGTCGTTACACCAGTTCCAAATGGATTGGATCAAATACGATTTAATTGAAGCTCTTGCCATAACTTCTCTCTAACGCATCTTAACGACGCATAACTTTTTCAGACGGCGTCATCGAGTCAATGAAGGATTGACGCGAGAACAAGCGTTCTGCGTACTTTTGCAACGGTGCAGCAGACTTCGGCAATTCAATGCCATAGACTTCCAAGCGCCACAAAAGCGGAGCCATTGCTACGTCAAGCATCGTGAATTCATCACCAAAGATGTACTTATTCTTGACAAAAAGCGGTGCCATCGCGATCAATTGCTCACGAATGCGGCTACGGGCCAAGTTCTTTGCAGAATCGACAGCCTGACGAGATTCAAGCGTCTTCATATAGCTGAATAATTCACGTTCGAAATTAAACAAGAACAAACGAACGCGAGCACGATGAACGGGTTCAGCGGGCATTAATTGCGGATGCGGGAAACGTTCATCCAAGTATTCGCAAATGATGTTCGACTCATAGAGGAAAAACTCACGTTCTTCCAACACCGGCACTTCACCATAAGGATTCATGGTTAGGATTTCCGGCGGTACATTGCCGACATCGATGTCTTTGACCTCAAAGTCCATGCCCTTTTCATATAAAAGGAAACGACAACGATGAGAAAACGGACAAGTCGAACCAGAATATAAAATCATTTATTGACTCCTAATCTGTTTGGTGTTCGGCGAATTGACTATAGGTGAGCACACCACCTTTCGCCGGCCAATAACGATGCTAATTCCAATATATCCATTTTAATGGGTTCAAAACAAAAACGCCATTAAATGGCGCTTTTATTCTTTATTTTCAAATGGTTATATACATTTAAAGAGGGTTGTCATCATCAACAAAAATGCCCTCAATTCCCAATGTTTCTTCAATCCAGTTACCTAACGCACGAATACCCAAACGTTCCGTTGCATGATGCCCACACACCAAATAGGGAACGCCGCTTTCTCGGGCCATGTGCGTTGAGCGTTCAGCCGCTTCTCCGCTGATATAGACTTGAGCGCCCGCAGTAATCGCATCTTCAAAGAAATTTTCAGCCGCACCACTGCACCATGCCACACGAGTAATGTCACCCGTTCGATTTCCTAAAACAAGTACTTCACGAGACAATTGTTCAGACAAATATTGCGTCAATTGCTCTAACGTCTTAGGAGCAATCTCGCCCATCCACAAGAAGTTTCCCTCTGAGGTCTGTATGCAGTTTTGAGCATTTAAAAGTTTGCCCAATAAAGCGTTATTGCCAATCTCTGGATGAGCGTCAAGGGGCAAGTGGTAACCGATTAAATTGATGTCGGCACTCAAAAGAGTCTTCAATCGACGATGCTTCGTGCGAACAATACACGGATTTTCACCCTTCCAAAACCAACCATGGTGAACCAAAAGCGCATCGGCTTGAAGTTCGACCGCACGATCAATCACTGTTTGCGTAGCGCTCACGGCCGTCACGATTTTCTTGATTTCAGACTTCCCTTGCACTTGTAAACCGTTGGGCGCATAGTCTTTAAAGAGCTCCGGTTTCAAAAACGCATTTAAAGCGCCTAGAAGATCATCACACTGCATAGCAAGCCTCACATATTAATTTGCAAAAAAGCCGCCCTTGGCGGCCTTTTTAATCGGTCTATTCGGAGTCAGTCTCTGGAGCAGTTTTCCCAAAGAGCTTCACCATCCAAAGACCCACTTGATAAAGAATCACTAATGGCAATGCCAAAAGGCATTGGCTTAACACATCAGGGGGCGTCACAATAGCGGCAATAATAAATGCCCCCACGATGACGTACGGACGAACTTTCACGAGAGTTTCGTAATGTGCCACACCCATTCGATTAAGAACCATCACCACGATCGGCACTTCAAACGTCATGCCGAAAGCTAAGAACATGGAAATAACAAAACCAAAGTAGGCATCAATATCAGGGGCGAAATTCACGCTATCGGGGCTAAAGCCTGCGATAAACATAAAGACCATACGAAACACCACGAAATAGCAATAAAGCATCCCCAAAGCAAACATCAGTAAGCTTGAGAAAAGGATCGGCCAAACGAGGCGCTTTTCACGCTTATACAACCCTGGCGCAACAAATGCCCACAATTGGTATAAAACGATCGGCAACGAAATCAAAAAGGCCAAAAAAAGCGTGACCTTCAAGGGGACAAAAAACGGAGCAACAACGCCCGTAGAGAGCATCTTGACACCTTGAGGAAGTGCTGCCATCAAAGGCAAACTCAAGAAGTCAAAAATTTGCTTCATAAAAGGTGACAGACACAAGAACACAATCAAGACGGCAGCACAAGCTCGAACAACGCGCGTGCGAAGTTCCAGAAGATGCTCCATCAGAGGTTGCTCTCGATCAACCAACTCGTCTTCGGAGGTTTCGAGGGGTAATTTCTCGGTTGCCATACAAAATATTTAACGGTAAATACGCGGACGATTAACACGTGCACGAGGCGCATAACGTCGGTTATAACCACTCATTGCCTTGCGTGGTAAAGCCAGTTGCTGACGCAACTCTTCGAGCTCACTGACAACGTCATCAAGCGAGGCCGAGGGCTTATAACGTTTAGGAACGTACTGAGATTGGAAACTGTCTTCCGTAGACTCACCCAAGTTCCAACCAAAGGGATTATTGGTACGAAATGACGAAGTTCGCTTGGCGGGCTTCGGTAACGTCGCTTCGCTTTGATTGAATTCGGTATAGGGATCCTTGGTCGCAACCTCTTGAGAGGCATTTTGCTTCAGTGCAGAATTGACCGCTTGCGTTTCGCTTTCAAGCGTACTTTGCACTTCCGTTAAAGAACTGCGAAGGCTCGCCGCCTGCGAAGCAAACTGCTCACGAAGTTTTTTCACTTCTGAGAGCTGCGTTTCTTTATCAAAGTCATTTTTGACTTGAGAGATATAGCCCTGAGCTTTGGCCAACAAACGCCCCGCCGTACGTGCCACTTCGGGCATACGCTCGGGACCAAGAACGACCAGCGCAACAACGCCGATCACCAACAGTTCGGTAAATCCAAAATCAAACATGAATGAACTAATCAACCAGCAAGAGCCCAAAAAGGGCTCTTACCCACTGAAAATTACTTCGTTTCAGTCTTGTCTTTAGCTTGGACGTCAATGGCTTCGGCTGAAGCAGATTGATTCGTCACTTGCTTGGTGTCTTCAGCTTTAGCTTCGGCTTGGCCTTCATTGAGACCTTCCTTAAAGCCCTTGATACCGCTACCTAAATCGCGACCCAAGTTCTTCAACTTGCCCGTACCGAACACAAGCACAACGATTAATAAAACAACCAACCAATGCCAGATGGAAAAGCTACCCATGCTATTAACTCCTACGCGGCCACGGTTGCGGTCCGCCCATAACGTGAATATGTAAATGTCCCACTTCTTGTCCGCCATCGCGACCTGTATTGATCACGGTGCGGAAACCATTAGCGCAACCTTGCTCTAAAGCCAATTGCGGAACAAGCGCAAGCATTTTACCCAAAAGTGCCGTATCTTCGGGTTGTGCGTGAGCCAAAGACTCCAAATGTTTCTTCGGAATCAACAGAAAATGAATCGGCGCAGCCGGATTGATGTCATGGAAGGCCAAAACATCTTCGTCTTCATAGACCTTCTTACACGGAATATCACCGCGGATGATCTTGCAGAAAATACAGTCTTGCATGCTTACTTTCCTTTATTACGAAATACGTTCTATCTTTGCACCAAGTTTGGACAATTTCAACTCCATATGGTCATATCCGCGATCGAGGTGATAAATTCGATCAACGATACTTTCACCACTGGCGACCAATGCGGCCATCACAAGGCTAGCTGAAGCACGCAAATCCGTGGCCATCAAATTGGCTCCAGACAAGGCTTCAACCCCCGTCCCCACGGCCGTATGACCTTCAACAGAGATATTAGGTCCCAAACGTTGCAATTCTGGCACGTGCATGAAGCGATTTTCAAAAATCGTCTCCGTCACTCGCCCCGTGCCTTCAGCAATACAATTCAATGCCATGAATTGGGCTTGCATATCGGTAGGGAAACCAGGATGCGGAACCGTACGGACATTCACGGCTTTAGGACGATGATCAATGCGGGCACGCACCCAATCTTCACCATACTCAATTTCGCCACCGGCTTCACGCAATTTGTCCATCACCACATCAAGCGTGTGAGGTGAAACGTGCGTAACCGTCACATCCCCTTGCGTCATCAATGCGGCTACCAAAAAGCTACCGGCTTCAATACGATCAGGAAGCACCGTGTAGGGAGCGCCGTGAAGAGCCTCAACACCTTCAATCTCAATGATCGGCGTGCCGGCCCCCTTAATCTTGGCGCCCATCGCAATTAAGCAATTGGCCAAATCCACCACTTCCGGTTCGCGAGCGGCATTTTCGATAATCGTAACACCATCGGCCAAGGTGGCAGCCATCATCAAGTTTTCAGTTCCACCCACCGTAACCATATCCGTCACAATGTGAGCCCCCTTTAAACGCCCCTTTGCCACCACGTAACCGTGTTCAATATGCACTTCGGCGCCCATAGCTTGTAAGCCCTTGATGTGTTGATCCACCGGTCGCGCACCAATCGCGCAGCCCCCCGGCAAACTCACTCGAGCCTCTCCGTAACGAGCCAACAAGGGGCCCAAAACCAAAATCGAAGCACGCATCGTTTTCACCAAATCATAAGGTGCTTCGAGCGTGGTCAAATCCTTGGCGTTTAAGATAACCGTTTCATCTTGGCTATCGACTTTGGTCCCGAGCCCAGCTAAGAGCTTATTCATCGTACGAATGTCAGACAATTTCGGTACGTTGTGAAGCACCAAATCTTCTGCTGTTAACAAAGCTGCCGCAAGAATGGGTAACGCAGCATTTTTAGCGCCCGAAATTTTCACTTCACCGGCCAAACGGCAACCGCCCGTTACTTTAAGTTTTTCCATATCAATTCAACTTATTAAGTCTTTTACGATGTGAGCACTTCAACAACATTATTTGCGCTTTTGAAGCATCTCACCTCAACACAAAAAGATTTTACCGACTAGTCGGCGATCACGCTTAGAATCCTGCACGAAAAATCGGACCTTTGAATAACCCAAAGGTCCGAAAGTGTGCGTAAATGTTTCAGAGGGTTTGAGGCGTATCCTTGTGACAATACGCTCGAATCAACTCTCGAACGCCGTAGAGTTTTGCCAAACTCCACATGCCTTCGGGAAGATTAACAATCTTTGGACTCAACCCTTTTTGTTGGGCCGATTCCAGCCACTTAAGAATGAGAGCCAAGAGCGCACTGTCGGCCTGTTCAACGCCTGTGCAGTCAAACACTTCATCACCGGCCGCAATGGCTTTTTCGGCTTGGGGTTCCAACTCACTCATATCATTAAGAGTGACAATTTTTTTAGAAATTAACACAACCCAAATCCTGAAAATGTTATTACTTGCTTGCAGTCTTTAAGCGCTCTTCCATGCGACGAATCAAACCGTCAATGCCTTCTTGAGCGGCAATGTTGCCATATTGGCTACGATAGTTACTCACCAACCAAACGCCCTCAACATTAACGTCAATGACTTGCCAACCCTTGTCTTTGATGTTACGAAGACGATACACCATCGTCACTTCGGGCTTGCTGTTATCGCTCTTAGACTTCATCCCAGTGCGGACAATGGCTTCCGTTCCGTCATTTTGACCGTGCGGCAAAACACGCACCACTTGATCGGTTGCCAAGCTCAAACCGCCTGAATAAACGGAAATTAACGTTTCACGGAACAAAAATTGCAAACGATCGCGTTGTTGCGGCGTCGCTTGGCGCCACTTCGGTCCCACAGCCATGCGCGTCATGCGCAAAAAGTCGACATTTGGCATCATTTTTTCATCAACAAGACGTTCAACCGCCTTTTTATCCCCTTTTTGCACTTTGGGATCCGCGGCAATCGCAGTCAAAATTTCGTTGGAAACACGTTCGACAAAAGCTTCCGGCGATTCAGCAGCCTGCAAAGCAGGTGCACTCACCAAAAGCATCAAAGAACCCACAAGGGTTAAAAGCGTTCTGCGCAACATCATTAAAAATTCCTAATTAAAACTCTTCGTCTTCGAATTCATCCGCCGGCAATTCAATCGGAGGATTGCCATCCCAAACCATGCTTAAACGGTGTTGGAGATAAGCATCGCGAATTGCAACATAGGGATCCAATGCCGTTCCAAGCATGGCATCGGTTGCCAAAAGTTGGGCACGTTCATTGACCATGTAAACACCAGAAGCTGACCAACCAAGCCAGTGCCACTCTTGATCGGCTTCGCTGATATAAGTCATCGGATTCATGGCAACTGAAACACCCTTGCCAATACTGTCACGAACAGTGCTATAGCCCAACATCGGCCAAACGATATAAGGGCCTTGAGGAACACCCCACTTGCCTAGCGTTTGACCAAAATCTTCCGGTGCGTGTGCAAGATTCCAATGCGAGGCCACATCAAAAATGCCGGCCACACCGATCGTAGAGTTCACTAAAAAGCGAACGAAGCTCACGCCCCCGTCGGCTAACTTCCCTTGCAAAAGGTTATTGAGCGTATTGTCGAGTTCGCCCAAATTTTGGAAGAAATTGCTCACACCGGTTTGAACGGGTTTGGGTACATACTCAACGTAGTTAAATGCAAACGCACGCATTTAACATGAAGCTCGATGAGTTGATTTTGCATCCGTTGGCAG
>CABSHY010000062.1 GCA_902477615.1 uncultured Sutterella sp. | reverse complement strand
TAAAAGGCAAAATGACCAACCCTTGTGCCGTTGCCCAAACATTAGGCTTTTTGTCTTTATTGTCTAACAACCAACGGGCATTGCGAATCGGATACCACGTCCAAAGAAGCATTGAAGTCGCACCCGCAGCCACCCCCAACCAGAAGTTACCGGCCGTAGAATGCTGTTGATTGACGACGTATTCAAACTCCGTCCAATTGGCAATCACAATCCCAACCAAAATAAAGACAAGCGGGATGGCAATCTTTTTCCATGCCACACCTTTACCGACACGGAGTGCTTGGTAGTTGGCAACAAGCGCCACCAGCACCGGAATCCAGCACATGAGCATGCCACTCACAGGGGCCCCCGCTAAGTTGACACTCACCACGAGGCAACAGTAGTAAACGATAGAACCGAAAAAGGACAAGCTAAACGCTAAAACCCAATCCTTGAGGGATAAACGCTTTAATTCTTTCCACTGCAAAGGCACGAGAAATAAGCACGCAAATCCATAGATGGAATATCGGGCAGCAGAAATTAATAAGGGGCTGTAGTCAGGCAAAAACAAAGGGATGACGTAAATCAATCCCCAGATGGCACACGCAGCGATGCCAAAGAAAAGACCGGCGAGCATAGTAGGGAAACTCTCGAGGGGTAAGGGTTAAAGAAAGGGTTCTTTATTTTTTATATATTCCCCTACTTTAAGCTTCGAGTTTCGAGATTGCAAGCAAAAATTAAGCCCCAGGCAACTTCTTGCGTGAGGCTTAATTGAGGATCTGACGATTATGTCGCTATTGCGGATTATTTTCGTCTTTCTTTTCTTCAGAAGCAGACGTTTGAGCCTCTTCCTTCGTTTCCGTCACAGCGGGTTCAGCAGGCGCTTCTTTGACTTCTTCAACCTTGGCATCCGTGTGCAAAGGTTCCGTCGTCTTAGCAGAAGAGCCTTCCTTGGGCGGACGCACTTCACGGCCTTCCATGATGTCGTTGATTTGATCGAAGTCGATCGTTTCCCACTTCATCAAGCATTCAACCATCAATTCGATGCGATCGCGATTTTCTTCCAAAATGCGCTTGGCGCGGGCGTATTCTTCTTCCAAAATACGACGCACTTCAGCATCGATTTGTTGTTGCGTGGCTTCGCTCACGTGCGTCGTACGCGTCACCGAGCGACCCAAGAACACTTCACCTTCATTTTCGGCATAAACCATCACACCCATGGCATCGGTCATACCGTAACGAGCCACCATGTCACGAGCCAATTGCGTAGCGCGTTCAAAGTCGTTGCTTGCGCCCGTGGTCTTTTGATTCAAGAACACTTCTTCAGCAGCACGACCGGCGAACAAGATGGCCAAACGAGACTTCATGTAGACGTCGTCGTAATTGAAGCGATCTTTTTCAGGCAACTGCATCGTAACACCCAATGCACGACCGCGAGGCACAATCGTTACCTTGTGAACGGGATCGCTCTTCGGCAACAACCAAGCCACCACTGCGTGACCGGATTCGTGATAAGCCGTCGTCTTCTTTTCGTCTTCGCTCATCACCATGCTACGGCGTTCGGCACCCATCAAGATCTTATCCTTGGCGCGCTCAAAGTCCACCATTTCCACCAACTTCGCATCACGGCGAGCGGCAAAAAGAGCAGCTTCGTTAACAAGGTTAGCCAAGTCAGCACCGCTCATACCGGGCGTACCACGAGCAATCACAGCGGGATTGACGTCACGGCCCACCGGCACCTTACGGATATGAACATTCAAAATTTGTTCACGACCGCGCACGTCAGGCAACGGCACCACAACTTGGCGGTCAAAACGACCCGGACGCAACAAAGCAGGGTCCAAGACGTCCGGGCGGTTCGTTGCGGCAATCACGATCACGTTCGTGCCGGTTTCAAAACCGTCCATTTCCACCAACATTTGGTTCAACGTTTGTTCGCGTTCGTCGTTACCGCCGCCCAAACCGGCGCCACGTTGACGACCCACGGCATCAATTTCGTCAATGAAGATGATGCAAGGCGAATTCTTCTTAGCGTTTTCAAACATGTCGCGAACACGAGCAGCACCCACACCCACGAACATTTCAACGAAGTCAGAACCAGAAATCGAGAAGAACGGCACTTGGGCTTCACCGGCAATGGCCTTAGCCAAAAGCGTCTTACCCGTACCGGGGCTACCCACCAACAAGATACCGCGCGGAATGCGACCGCCCAAGCGTTGGAACTTGGAAGGATCACGCAAGAAGTCCACCACTTCTTGAACGTCTTGCTTGGCTTCATCACAGCCTGCAACGTCCTTAAAGGTCACCTTGTTATTGGACTTATCCAACATGCGGGCCTTACTCTTACCGAAACTAAAGGCACCACCCTTGCCGCCACCTTGCATTTGGCGCATGAAGAAAATCCACACACCGATCAAGAGCAACATCGGGAACCAAGAGATCAAAATCGTCATCAACAAGGACGGTTCTTCTTCAGGCGTACCGTAGACTTGAACGCCGGACTTACGAAGGTCTTCCACCATCCAAAGGTCGCCCGGGCTCGTAATGACAAACTTCTGACCTTGCGTCGGCGTTACCGTGATTTCGCGTCCCTTAATGTCAACGCGAGCCACTTTACCTGCCTTAGCATCTTCCATGAATTGGGTATAGCTCGTCGTTGAAGCCGGAGCCGTTTGCTCCGGTTCAAATTGGCGAAAGAGTGTAAAAAACACAATCGCCACAACAACCCATAAACCGACTTTGTTGAGTAAATTCTTATTCAATTGAAGGCTCCTTCGCCTTGTATAACCAAAGAAACACTATTTGCGCTATTTATCCGACCAAAAAACCTTGATCGCAGTTTTCTAAGAATACCGAGAAATCTGTCAAATAGTCCGCATTGATACGCTTTCTAACAATATATGAGGACAAATTGTGACTTTTTCAAGCCCGCTAATTAACGCTTTTTGATGCCCTTAGCCACCATGTACACTTCGGCAGAAGAGTCGCGGCTCGCTTCAGGTTTGCGCGTCAACACGGTCTTAAAGTGTTTCTTAAGCGTCTCCACGTATTGGGAAAAGCCACTGCCTTGGAAAACCTTCGTCACAAAAACACCGTTATCGGTGAGGTTTTGCAAGCAAAATTCCAACCCCAATTCATTGAGTAATAAACAACGAGCGGCGTCCGCAGCAGGAATACCGGACAAATTCGGCGCCATGTCAGATAAAACCAAATCGACTTGCTTATCACCCACGAGGGCATTTAATTGGTCAGCCACTTCTTGCTCGCGGAAGTCACCTTGCAAGAACGTCACGCCATCGATCGGATCCATAGGCAAAATGTCCATGGCGATGATGGTGCCGTTGATGTCACCGTTTTTGTCCATCAACTTTTCACGAATGACTTGCGTCCAGCTGCCCGGTGCCGCACCCAAATCCACCACGGTCATCCCCGGGCGAATGAGCTTTTCTTTGTCATTGAGTTCAATGAGTTTATAAACAGAACGTGCACGATAACCTTCGGCACGAGAGCGCTTTACAAAGGGATCGTTAATATGGCGTTCAATCCAAGCACGATTAGAACGCAGTTTTTTTGTTGCTACTGGCATGATTTTTCAATACAATTAGTCGTTTTCAATTTTCGATAACCGATTATATTCGATTTTTTACTATGGCAGAACTTTTGCTTGATCGAGACACGCGTCTCGAATTGCGCTCTCAAGCGCACCACCTCGAACCTGTCGTGCTCTTAGGTGCCAACGGCTTAACGGATGCCGTCATCAAAGAGGTCGACCGTGCTTTAACCGCTCACGAATTAATTAAGATTCGTGTTCCGAGCGATGATCGCGAAGAACGTGAAGCAATTTTTGAAGAGCTCGTTGAAAAGCTCTCCGCCGCTCGTGTTCAAGTGATCGGCAAGTTGCTCGTTCTTTGGCGTCCGAGCCCCGAAAAGCGTAAGGCTGAAGCCGAACGCGCCAAGCGTCGTCAAATGGCTGAAAGCCAACGTCGCACCCGTGGTGGCCCGACGGCTGCGCGTAAGACCCGCGCTCGCGCTCCGGGTCGTCAAACGAAGAAGTCCTTCGGCAACGCCTAAGCGAGAAAAGCAGTTCGACAATGGAACTGCTTTTTTATTATCTGCACTTTAAGCCCATGCAATCTAAACATGGGCTTTTGCTTTTTGCAAGCGTTTAAATATATTGAACGCTCAAAATGTCATACATACGGTCACCGCTCGGAGCGTGCACTGTGGCTTCATCGCCTTCGTACTTACCAATCAAAGCACGAGCGATGGGGCTGGAGATCGACACCAAGTTACGCTTAATATCGCCTTCATCGTCGCCCACGATTTGATAGGTCACAACGTTGCCCGTGTCTTGGTCTTCGAGTTCAACCGTTGCACCAAAAACGATACGACCACCGGCATCCAATTCCTTCGGATCGATGATTTGCAAAGAGGCAAGCTTACCTTCCAACTCTGCAATACGACCTTCAATATGACCTTGAAGATCCTTGGCGGCATCATATTCTGCGTTTTCAGACAAGTCACCCTTTTCACGGGCTTCCTTAATTGCTTGAACAACTGCAGGACGTTCGACACTCTTGAGGCGCTTTAATTCGGCTTTAAGCAACTCAGCACCACGGACTGTAATAGGAATTGCCATAATAATTTTCAGAATAAAATCAAAACATTAAAGAAGCCTGAGTATTTTTATCCCCAGGCATCTGACCGACGGTTTATTTTACCGTTTTAGAAACAATTTTTGAGTGTGAAATTGTTAATGGACATCACGCTCGGATAATAAAAGACCCCACCTTTTGCAGTTGAAACAGAGCTGTGTGGGGTACGCTTGAGTCGGATTATACCGACAGTTCTTCTAAGTTAGTAGTTTTCAGGTGCCAAACGGCGCTCCACCAACTCAATCAAAATGTGGATGCACTTAATGTGCAACTCTTGCACTCGATCGGCCCATTTACCGGCTGGCGTCACAATGGCAATATCAGCTTCCGTAGCCAAAGGACTGCCTTCGCATCCCGTTAAACCGACAACAATCATGCCCTTGTCATGCGCAGCTTTAACCGCTTGCATCACATTGGCACTCGTGCCCGACGTCGTAATGGCTAAAAGCACATCCCCCTTTTGACCCACAGCGCTCACATAGCGAGAAAAAACATCGTTATAGCCGTAGTCATTACCGACGCAGCTCATGTGACTCGCATCCGCAATCGCAATCGCAGCAAAACCCGGACGATTTTGACGGTAGCGCCCCGTCATCTCTTCGGCAAAGTGCATAGCGTCACACAAAGAGCCGCCGTTTCCGCAAGATAAAATCTTGTGACCGTTGGCAATGGCATCGGCCATTGCTTGACCTGCGGCGTCAAGTTTCTCAAGTGTTGCTTCGTTCTTAATTAAAGCATCAAGCACCACTTGAGCTTCTTGCAGCGCATTGAAAATATGAGGATTTGCCATTTTTTGTTCCTTTTTTCTGCCATTAGCCTCGACGTGAGAAAATCGCACTGGCGATTGTATTGGCATCGGTGTACTCCAATTCCACTCCTGCCGGAATCCCACGAGCCAAACGCGTCACGCGAATCGGACGCGAACGTGAAGCAATGGCTTTGGCAATAAAGTGTGCCGTAGCATCCCCTTCCGGTGTGAAAGGCGTTGCGATCAACACTTCTTTGAGTTGCACATCCTTTTCCACTCGATCAATGAGTCGTTGAAGTTGCAACTCTTTTGCGCCCACCCCTTGCACCGGAGAGATCAAACCCATTAAAACAAAGTAGAGACCTTGATAGGTCAACGTTTCTTCAATGGCTTTTTGATCTGCCGGGCTTTCCACCACACAGATTTTCGAGCGATCGCGCGTCTCGTCTCGACAAATCGGACAGAGCGTATCGTCGGTTAACGTGTTGCAAAGCTCACAGTGCTTAACGGTATTGAGCGCTTTATCTAAACTACTCGCCAACTCTCTTGCACCGAGTCGATTGTCTAACAACAAATGATAGGCAATGCGAGAAGCTGACCGAGGGCCTAACCCCGGCAACTTCTTTAATGCATTGATCAAATGATCAATCGACGTATCGGTGTTTGACATGGCGGTTCAAGTTCAATTAGAACATCATTCCCGGAGGCAAGGGCATGCCGGCCGTGGCTTGAGCCATCTTTTCCTTCGTGGTGGTTTCAACCTTATCCAAGGCGTCCTTAACGGCCATGAACACCAAGTCTTCAACCATATCCACGTCTTCTTCCATCAAGCTCGGATCCAACTTCACGCTCTTTAAGTTGTGCTTGCAGGTCATCGTGACTTTCACCAAACCGCTACTGGATTGACCTTCAACTTCAAGTTGACCCAATTCCACTTGCAAACGCTTAATGTTTTCTTGAACACGTTGAGCTTGCTTCAAAAGAGCACCCATATTTCCACGCATAATGTTTCCTTTTTAAGTAAAAACTTTTTTCTTCTCATCAAGACTGACGAGAAACCAATTTCTTAATTGACGACTGATCAATTTTCGCATTAAAGCGACGGGCAATGATCTTGGCTTGAGGGGTATTTTTTAACGCCTCAATGGCCGCCTTTTTCTCTTCGGGATCTTCGATGGCAATGTAATGGCTCTTTAACCACTTCGCCTCTTCTTTTTTCTTTGCTTCTCGCTTCTCCCAAACCATTTGTTGGTGAATTGTACGGGAACGCGGCTCGATGAGTTCCACTTCAATCTTCATGCGATGACCAAAGACCGGATCCACAATTCGTTGAACCAAACGCATCGCTTGTTCGTTTCTCAATCGGCCCGAATAGAAGGGGTCCAAATGCAAACGAATGGTCGTGCCTTCGATGGCCACGCACTCACTTCTAAAGAGGATGTCTCGAGCATAGGTCGACGGATACGTATAACGCATCTTTTCGTACCAGATTTTCCCGATTTCACTAAATTCAGGAATCTCGTCCTCGGGCTTGGCTTCATAGTAGTCAGAATAACCACTACCCAAGTCCACCGAATCCTCTTCGTCTTGATTTTCTGCTTGAGGTTCATCAAAAGAAGGCGTGGCACTTGCGCCAAAATCATCATAGTCATCAATCGATGCTTGATAATCCGCTTCGCCGTACATCTGATCGGGATTGTACGGGACGTCATCCTCATCGTCTTCAATGACCGTACTCGTTTTTGTAACGGGTTTTGTCTCTTCAACGACAGGCGCTTCTTGGAGCTTTTCTTCAACAACAGGTTGAGGTTCGATCGGTTGCTGCTCTTGGCGGGCAGGCACCGCAGGCGCACTACCCGCTAATACCTCCCCCGGGGCATCTTCCCAAGGAGCAGGCTCTGACGGTTCGGTCTTTTG
>CABSHY010000061.1 GCA_902477615.1 uncultured Sutterella sp. | reverse complement strand
GTTGCCGATCCTCCTGCTAACACCAATGTCGGATCAAAACCTCGTTTTTGGATGCACAACTCGGTCTCATTGAGCGTGGGATGCGTATGATGCAAAAACGAGGTTTTGATCCGACATTGGTGTTAGCAGGAGGATCGGCAACGTTATTTGCTCCGTATTTATTAAAAGAGTTTCCTCAGAGCATTGTGAAACATAACTTGGTGTTACGTGGTTTGGCTCTAAGAGCATGTGAGTAAAGATGAGATTTTTGGCCCTATTCTTATCAGTGGTTGCGGTTGGACTTTATGTTTGGCCTACGATTGAAAGCGAGTTTTTGGTTGAACCCGTGAAAGGCGGTTCTGTTCGCGAGGTGTTTCCTCAAACAATGATTGACATTCGCCCTGTGAGTGATGTTCAAAGTGTGTTGGAAAAGCGGTCAGTCACAAACGCTCAACAAACACAATCTCAGGAAAGTTCAGAACAGTCTCCCAAAGAGGAGCTCTCTACGACCGAGGTCGTTGAAAATGAGGCAGATTCGAACGTTGGGCAACAAGAGGATTCAGAGTTGATTTGTGTGAAATTGGGGCCGGTTTCATCAAAGCGATTACCGGTTCTCAATCAATCGTTAGAGCAACAAAAGTTATTAGAACAAGTTAGCGTTGAACCGATTCTCGGTGATGATCATTGGATTGTTTTTATCATTCCTTCTGGAACAAAGAAAGGGGCATTGGCTCAAGCCAACCAAATGAAGCGCTTAGGTTATAAGAATGCAGTGGCAATTACAGAAGGTCCGCTATTGAACGGGGTTAGTTTAAATACCTTTGCTGACGAAGAGCGAGCACGAGACTTTTTACAGCAAGTGCAAGACAAAACAAAAATGCAAGGTATTCGCGTAACCCGCATTATTGGGCAGCCGACCAGTGACGTATATTTAATTTTTGCCAATATTTCGCAAGAGCAATATGAAAAAGTGGCGACCATAGGTCGCCACCACAAGCAACAACTTCAGCCGTGTTTTTAACGAAGTTGTTCTAATCGCTTAGGAAGTTCCTCACATAACTTAGCCGCCAATTCTTGACGTTGAGCGAGGCATTGCGGATTTTCTTCTCTTTGTTTCACCCCCCAAACCGATTCAGGGAAATGCGTGTCATTTTTGAAACGGGGAATAAGATGCCAGTGCAAGTGAGGAACCATATTGCCGAATTGAGCCCAATTGATTTTGTCTGGGTGCATCGTTTCTCTCATCACCGATTCAACGATGTTTAAGACGTTAAAAAGATGCTCTCGATCTTCGCAACTCAAGTCTGAGACTTCTGCGACATGATCAATCCAAATCACGCGAAGGTAGCCAGGGAATAACGGATCTTTGACATCAATCACAAAAAGTTTGTCATCGTGCCAAAGAGCTTCTTGGGGATTTTTATTACAAAGTTCACACGTCATGTTCTCTCCTTTAGCTATTCACCATTGGCTTAGTGAATAGGTCTGAAATACGATCCACCCTTGATGACATCGCCTTCAATGAGTTCGACAGAGCCTGCGCCGTCATCAATGATTTTATAATCCCATTTTTTCCGACCGTTGGAATCTTCCAACCAAACAGCAACCGGCCAATCAAGTTCATCAAGGTTGGCATTGATAAAGTCTTTGGCTTCAAGAACCGTGGCAAAATTTTCAACGAAGTCACCGTAATCAACAATAACTTCTGTTACAACATCTCGTCTCATAATTAAATTCTCGATAAAACAAGGCTAACCGTGTTAATTAATTGTTGAGTGTAACGGATATTAAGAGACTCATTGGGGGAGTGTGCGTTGGATTGTGGACCAAGAACACCTATGAGGATAATTTCCGTTTGAGGAAACATCGATTCAAAGTCGGGAACAAATCCAATGGAAGCCCCTTGACCGCTTGCCAGTGTTTTGGTGCCAAAAACTTCATTGGCAGCCTCGTTAAAGAGGGCTTCAACCATTCCACCTTGTGGGGGAGCGCACCAGCCTTCGTGGCACTCAATATCATCCCAACTGACAAAGCACCCATAAGGAATGTTCTCTGTTAAGGCATCGCGCACGGCTTTTTGGGCTTTCTCCATGTCAATACCAGGAGGTGTACGCAGTGATAAGCGCAGAGCGACTTCGCCCTGAATCACACTGCCGGCATTTTGAACAGAAGGGACGCCGTCAATGCCAATGATGGTTAGAGTGGGCTCCCAAATGGAGTTTAATAAACACTCATGAGGAGTTGCCGACTTTGCTCTAACACCCGGCAGCAACGGGGCCGTGTCCCAGACTTGACTGTCAAGAACATCGCCCACTTCTTTGAGTTGCTCAATCCTTAGAGGCGGAATTTCGGTATGAAGTGCTTTAAGTGAAACGACACCAGACATCGGATCGTGAATTCTTGCAACAAGTGCTTGAGCAATGCTGACAGGATCCGGAACAATGCCGGAATAGGTTCCAGAGTGAACGCCGTAAGAGAGGGCTTTCACTGTTAAGGTTCCTGTCAGCGTGCCACGTAAAGAGGTGTTTAGCCAAAGGCGCTCATAATCGCCGCATAAGTTATCCAAGATGATGAAGCATTCTGGTTGACCTATGCGAGACTTTAATTTTTCCAAATAAAACGGCAAATCGTAAGAGCCGGATTCTTCTTGTGTTTCAAAGATGGCCACAATTCGAGGGTGCTTGATATTTAGACGACGAAGACTTTCAATAGCCGTGATCATGGCGTAGACGCTATAACCATCATCGCTCGCACCTCGACCGTACAAATAGTCTCCTTCAACAACAGGGGTCCAAGGGCCGAGTCCTTCTCGCCAAGGATAGTTTTCCGGTTGTTTATCCAAGTGTCCATAAAAGGCTACGGATTTTGCAGAATGCGAACCGAAGGCCTCAATTTCAACAAATAAACAAGGCGCTTTTGCATTAATTTCAAGAACCTCGCAGTGTGCGCAAGGAATAATTTTCTTGATCCATGTGGCGGCTTGATCGCAAGCTTGACGCAAATAGCCGTTTTCTCTCCATTGGGCATCAAAGGCCGTTGATTTCGCTGGTAGTCTGACAAAATCCATGAGAGCGGGTTGGGCTTCGTTAAAACTTGTCCCATGAATGGTTTGTTTTAACATCTTATTGTCCTTTAACCATTAATGGGACAAGTTTTTTCCCGTGTGATTGTTCGATTTGAAGTGCTTTTTTGGTGGCTTCTTCTTTGGTATTAAAGCCTCCGAGCAAAACTTTGAAAAGATTACCGTCTTGCTCGATATAAACCTCTTCACCAGTTGAGCTCTTTAAGTCATTCGCAAGGGCTTGAGCGTTAGCCTTTGTTCCAAAAGCGCCCGCTTGGAGACGCCATGGTGTGGTATTGACGATTGAGGCGGTTGGTTCTTGAAGAGTGACTTCGGTGCTGACCATCTCGTGTTGAGCAGCTTCGGTTAAATTAACAGCACCTTGCAGATCCTCAGGAGTGACGGGAGAGGCGGCTGGGGGTAAAGTCACTGGAGCTGACACGATTTCTTTGGGTGTCGTTGTAATCGTTTGTGCCGTTGTAGTCTTCGACTCTTGGGATTTATTTTGGTGAGCGACGACGGCTGCGCCGATGACACTGGCAATTGCTAAAGCATCTGCCCTGCTGGAAGACGAGTTGTTGGATAAATCAACTTTAGAGAAAGTCGAGGGGATGCGCCCGTTGCGAATATCGGCCATGCGAAAACGTTCGACTTTAACGCGAGCGGTTCCCTTATTGACATAACCTAACTTACTGGCGGCTGCGTAGGATAAATCGATAATGCGGTTATCAACGAAGGGACCACGGTCATTGACGCGAACAATGACACTTCGTCCATTTTCTAGATTGGTTACTTTGGCGTAACTTGGTAGCTCCATTGTTTTATGGGCGGCTGTCATGGCGTACATATTGTAGATTTCGCCGGTGGATGTTTTTTTACCGTGAAACATTTTTCCATACCATGAGCCATACCCCGTTTGCACCATCGGTTGATCGCCCGTGACGGGATAGTAGCGTTTGCCACCGACTTTATAGGATTTATTGGCGAACTTGTGAGGTGGTTCGTACTTTGGTACAGCATTAGGAGTACCTTTGAAAGTGTTTGCTAAAAGGTCTCCACCCCCAGGAGGGCCGTCGTGCTTGTAATATCCGCCTCCGCTGGATCCACAAGCCGACAAAAGTAGGCAACAAGCAACGGTCGTTGCCGACAATAAAAGAGACTTCAACTGCATGACAAACCTTCGACAAAGAGATTGTTTTGATTATCAATGATTAGGAAGGTGATTGCAATGGACGGTTGCAACATAACGTATCGCAAAGAAAATCGTTTCTGCCCTTTAGAAATGGGCGAAAAGTCGCTAAAATCAATCAGTTATTTTGAAACAAATTCATCGAGCTTTTCGATGGTTTAGTATTTTGGAAATTCTTATGACTTTGGCTCTTGAAGATATTCGCCGTATCGCCGATTTAAGTCATCTTTCTATCGATGATGAACAAGCGGTTCGTATTCAAGGTGAACTCAACAATATTTTTCAAATGATTGAGCGTATTCAAGCCGTTGATACAACGGACATTGAACCGATGCCCCATCCTCATGACGGTGCTCAGCGCTTGCGCGAGGATATTGTTCGCGAACAAAATGATCGTGAAAATAATATGAAGAACGCTCCCGAACAATCTGAAGGTCACTTCTTAGTTCCGCAGGTGATTGAATAATGGCACAAGAAATTTTCCACGCTTCCGTTGCGCAATTAAGCGATAAGCTCGCTCGCAAGGAAGTTTCCGCTGTTGAACTCGCACAAACGTATTTGGATCGCATTGAAGCCCATCGTGACTTAAATGCATATTTAGATGTGCGTCCCGAAGTTACTTTGGCTCAAGCAAAAGCTGCTGATGAACGAATTGCAAAGGGCGAAGGTTCTCGTTTGACCGGGATTCCGATTGCTCATAAAGATTTGTTTGTGACCAAGGAATGGTCAACGTCTGCCGCCAGTAAGATGTTGGAAGGCTATATGAGTCCTTTCAATGCAACGGTTGTCGAAAATCTTAACAATGCCGGCATGGTGTGCTTGGGCAAGGTGAATTGCGACGAATTCGCCATGGGTGGTAGTAATGAAAATTCTGCCTTCGGTAAGGTATTAAATCCTTGGAATAAGGATTGCGTCCCCGGTGGTTCTTCCGGTGGTTCCTCTGCTGCCGTTGCAGCAAGCCTTTGTCCGATTGCAACCGGTACTGATACGGGCGGTTCTATTCGTGAACCGGCAGTCTTTACGGGTATTACCGGTTTGAAGCCCACCTATGGTCGTCCTTCTCGTTGGGGTGTTATTGCTTTTGCATCGAGCTTGGATACACCGGGGTTGATGGCTCGTTCTGCCGAAGACTGCGCCATCGTTATGAACGATATGATTGAGTTCGATCCGAAGGATTCAACCTGTGTTGAATTGCCCAAGGAAGACTTCACGCGTTATCTTGACACCGATATCAAGGGTATGAAGATCGGCGTTCCTCGTAAGTGGTTTGCTGACGGTTTGGATCCTGAGTTGGCCGCAAGTATCGAAGATGCGATTAAGACCTATGAAAAGATGGGTGCCAAGATTGTTGACGTTGAACTTCCCACGGTTGATTTAGGGGTTCCGGTCTACTATGTCGTGGCTTGTGCTGAAGCATCCTCTAATTTAAGTCGCTATGACGGCGTCCGATACGGTCATCGTGCTCAAGCTTATACCGACATTCAAGACATGATTAAGCGCAGTCGTTCTGAAGGCCTGGGGTTAGAACCTCAACGCCGAATCATGATTGGTACCTATGTGCTCTCTCATGGTTACTATGACGCTTACTACATTAAGGCTCAACGAGTCCGTCGTTTAATTGCTAATGAACTCAACGGCATCTTCAAGGATGTGGACGCCATGATCAGCCCCGCAGCAACGGGTCCTGCTTATCATTTAGGTGAAAAGAGTGAACCGGTACAAGCATATTTGAGTGACCTTTATACGGTTCCGATTTCTTTGGCTGGTTTGCCGGGTATCGGTATGCCGTGTGGCATGCACTCCAACGGTTTGCCTTTGGGCTTCCAATTAGTTGGTTCGCTCTTTAGTGAAGCAAAGTTATTGGGTATGGCTCATCGCTATCAATGTGAAACGGATTGGCACAAGCGTGTTCCCGCTGGCTACTAATAAGGAAGAATAATATGCAATGGGAAGTAGTGATTGGTTTGGAAACGCACGTTCAGTTGTCAACCAATACCAAGATTTTCTCTGCCGCTTCGACCGATATCGGTGCGGATGCTAATACCCACGCTTGTGCTGTGGATTTGGCATTGCCCGGTACGTTGCCGGTGCTCAATCACGGCGCAGTCGAGCGTGCAATGAAATTTGGTTTGGCAATCGGTGCAACTGTTGCCAAGCGTTCGATTTTTGACCGTAAAAATTATTTCTACCCCGATTTGCCCAAGGGCTATCAAATCAGTCAGTTTGAGTGGCCGATTGTGGTGGGCGGTCAGGTGAGCTTCATGGTGACCCCGAAAAAGGGCAAACCGTACATGAAGACGTTAAATTTGACCCGTGCTCACTTAGAAGAAGATGCCGGTAAGAGTGTTCACGGTTTGGAAATGAACCGAAGCGGCATTGACTTAAATCGTGCTGGCACTCCGCTTTTGGAAATCGTAACGGAACCGGAATTGCGTTCAGCTGAAGAAGCTGTAGCCTATGCTCGTACCTTGCACGCATTGGTTGTGTGGTTAGGTATCAGCCACGGCGATATGCAAAACGGTAATTTCCGTTGTGATGCTAATGTGAGTGTGCGTCCTGTTGGTCAAAAAGAATTCGGTACGCGTTGCGAAATTAAGAACCTCAACTCGTTCCGATTCTTGCAAGATGCCATCGAATATGAAGTGCGTCGTCAAATTGAATTGATTGAAGACGGTGGCAAGGTCGTTCAAGCAACGCGTTTGTACGATCCGGACAAGGGGGAAACGCGTCAAATGCGCTCCAAGGAAGACTCGATGGATTATCGTTACTTCCCGGATCCCGACCTTTTACCGCTTGAGATTTCCGATGAATGGTTAGATCGCGTGAAGGCAGAAATGCCGGAATTGCCCGATGAGTTGCGTGCACGCTTGGAAAAAGACTTCGGTTTGCCGGCTTATGACGCCTCTATTTTGACGACCTCTAAGCCCTTGGCAGACTACTACTTGGCTGTTGCCGAAGCCGTTAGCGACAAGAAGATTGCGGCTAACTGGGTGATGGGTGAAGTTTCTGCCGCCTTGAATCAACAAGAAGGGGCAACGATTGAAACGTTACCTGTGACGCCTGCTAAATTGGCTGCATTGATTGGTCGAGTTTTGGATGGCACGATCAACAATAAGGGTGCTAAGCAAGTCTTATTGTTGATCGTGCCATCCAAAACTCGACCAATCAATG
>CABSHY010000060.1 GCA_902477615.1 uncultured Sutterella sp. | reverse complement strand
AGCTAATCACTGTTCTGATTAAAGAGAAGGTTGAGATCATTGATTTGGTTTCAACCTTTTTTCTTTCTTTCGCAAATCTAAAAAAACTTCTTGACACCTTGCTAATCTTGCTACTAATTATGATTAGTAGTTAGCAGTAATTAATTAGTACAACGAAAAGAAAATTCGATTGCCTCTTCATTAGAAAAAAACGGCCACCTCATTTTCGAGGTGGCCGAAGTCTATGTCTTTGGTTGATGTTTAAAAAATTAACCTAAGAAGATAGCGTTAGCGATGATGGTTACAACCATACCGACTAACATCGGGACGGCCGTACGACGCACGATTGCCATCGGGGAGACACCCGCAGCACCGGCAACGGCGATGATGACGCCTGCAACCGGGCTCATGGCACGCAACATACCGGAAGCAAATTGCATCGGCGTCACGAGCGAGGTCACCGTACCACCGAGACCGGCAGCAACATCAGGAGCAAGAGCAGCAAAGCTCGAGTAAGCGCCCACACCGGAACCCGTCAAGAACGTGACCAAACCGACGATGGACGTCAAGATGATCGTCATGAAGTTCATACCGGCGCCCACACCTTGAGCGGAGTCGATGAGCATCGTGATATGGCTGGAGACCTTAAGAGCGTTAGCAAAGAATTCTGCGCAAATGATCAAGGAGACGATACCGGCAAACATCTTACCCATGGCTTGGAAGAAGGTGACGGCGTCCTTGAGCACACGCTTGGGATCGCGCAAGCGAATCAATTCAACGATGACAACCAAGATCCAAACGAGAAGCAATGCAGCCACCGTATCAATCTTGATGCTCGTCACAACAAGCTTACTGAAAACGATCATCAAAACGACAGGCAACCACGGGAAAATGGCGTACCAAACCGGCACTTCAGGTGCTTCGGTCTTCTTGGCTTCGGTGGCTTCAGCGTAGACGTCATCGTTTTTGTTGTCGTAGTACTTTTGCACGAAGTAGTGGCAAATACAAACGGCGATAAGCGTGGGAATTGCAACCGGCAATTGGCATTGAACGAAGTAGATAATCGGGTCAAGGCCTGCGGTCTTAGCAGCAAGGTTAGCAGTCCCTGCGGCTGGTCCCAAGGTCATACCGGCAGACGTACCGATAACGGCAGAGGCAGCAGCGGCAGAAACGCCCACACCACGAAGAATCGGGAATAAGGCAACGAGGAGCAACATGGCCAAACCTGCAGCAGACGGGATCACCATCACGAGCGTTTGACCGACGAGGTAACCACCCACGAGCACGAGGTACGGGGCCTTTAACATGGCTAAGGGCTTAACGGCAACGTTCACGAGAGCGCGAGCTGCACCGATCTTATCCATGTAAGCGGCAAAGCCACCGGCCGTCATAATAAGGAAGCCAATCCCGGCACTTTGCTTCGTACCGATGCTCTTTAAGAGGGCCATCACGTCAAAGCCGACAAAGCCGGAGGGCTTCACACCCTTCGGAAGGAAAGAGGTTTCGCCTAAGGCGATGGCGGCAAGGAAAATTGCCAAGCCAGCGAAAAGGAGCACCATGTGCGTTTGGTAGCGTTTAATCAACGCCCAACCCGCAATCACGGTGACGATAACAGCAAAGAGAGCTAGCATAGTTATCTCCGATTATTTAAGAAAAGATTGAAATTCTTCGTCAAGGCTGGCGATGGAAGCGTCAATGGCTTCGCTCTTTTGCTTTGACCAAAGGTTAAATGCCGCTACTTCGGCTGTTAATTCCTCGAGCATACGGCTGACTTCCTTGGGAGCAGCAGAGCCAGAGGTCTTACGATTATTGATAATGTCGCGAGGATCAAGGGCAGCCTTGAATTCTTCTTCGGACATCGGGCACGTGTGATCGCCTTCGGGGTATTCGGCTTCAATCACTTCCTTGTAGATGCGTTGCATTTCAGCGTAGGGGAAGGTCAAAGGCAAAATACCATTGGCGCGTGCGTAGCCCACCATTTTGCTTGCGACATGGTGACCGATACGGAAGGGCACCTTATGGTCGTGCATCAAACGGTCGGCGATTTCTTGGCTGGCCGTCCAGTCGAGATTTAATTCTTCAATGGCACGTTCTTTATTGATAACGAGCGAATTGAGAACCTTCATGAGGTTTTCAAGCATCTTGATCGTGTCATCAATGATGCCGGCATGAATCTTCGTGCTCTTGCCGTCAATCATGCCCGTGTTGGTGTTGTGAGCGCGCGTCAAAACGGCCATGGCATCAGAGACCACGTCGCTTGCGTAACCACGAACACTAATCATCAAACCGGGGTTACGCTTTTGCGGCATGGCGGAGGACACATAGGTGTTACCTTCAGCGAGCAAAATCCAAGGACGCGGTTGAGCGTATTGCGTCATGATGTCAGCGATGAAGTGACCGACATGAAGACCGATGCTCGATTGAATTTGAGCCAATTCAACCGGAAGATCCGTCATGGAGATTTGCGTGGCATCAAATGCATTGCGAGTGGGTTTGTCAAACCCTAAGCGCGTTGCCATACCGTCACGGTCAAGGGGCCAGCCCGTACCGTTTAAAACGCAAGCACCCATGGGGCAAACGTTTAAGCGATCATAGAATTCCACCAAACGTTCGAGGTCACGCTTGAAGCCCTCGAGAAAGCCCAAGAGGTAGTGAGCAAAAGAGGTCGGTTGTGCAGCCACCCCATTGGTGTAGCTCGGCAATATCGTGTCTTTATGTTCTTGACCCAATTCGATCAAGCGATTCATGACCGTAGTGAGGCTGTTGGCAAGGCGAAGCACATGATCACGCATCATGGCGGAGCGATAGGTCGAGTGCATGTCTTGGCTGGAACGACCCACATGAATGACCGTTACTTCGGGGCCGGCAGCGGCGATGAGCTTCGGTTCAAATTGAATGACACGCTTTACGCGATTTTCAGGATCCACACCGGAGTCCAACACCGTTTGAATACCGACTGCGGCCTTTTTGGCTAAATCGGTGGACAAAAGACCCAAACGGGTGTTCGTCACCACCGTGGCTTTATTCATTTGGCCGAGCCAGAAAAATTCGTCTCTCACGCTTTTCTCCTCATAGAAATTCGACGATTAAGAGTTTTCGTGTTTTACAGTTTGACACAGCCCTGATCGGATGAATAGTCAAGTCACGCAAAACTAGTTTGCGTTAAATGCAAACTATTGAGTTTTCTTCTTACGATGATGTACACTCCTAAGTAATTGAATTTCTTTAAGTTAGGGTTTCTACTGATGAGCTCACGTTTAGATGATTTGACTGCATGGCGCATTTTCGTCACCTTTGCCAAGTTGGGAACGGTGAGCAGTTGTGCACAAGCGTTGGAGTTGGAACCCTCAACGATTTCCCGAGCCATTACAGCGTTAGAAAAGGGAATTGGTCAATCATTGGTTGTGCATCACAGCCGTCCGATGGAGCTCACCAAAGCAGGGAAAAAAGCCTTGGCTCGAATGGAACCTCTTTTGAGAGCTCACCAACAGCTCATTGACTCGTTAACGGCTGATGCGGCAGCGATGCAAGGCCACGTGCGACTGTCTGCGCCTCCCGGATTTGCCACGCGTCGCTTGACGCCATTTTTGGCCAAGTTCAAGGAAATCTATCCCAACATTTCTGTGGATATTGTGGTGGGGATGAAAGAAGACGATATTGCCAAAGGTCTTTGCGAAGTCGGGGTGTTGACGGGGGAACCGACGCTACCGGGGCTCACGTACATGAACCGAGGTCGCAACGTTTATTTACCGGTCGCAACACCGGAATACATTGCCAAACATGGCATGCCCCTTTTACCCAAAGATCTTATGAACCATACGGTTTATGTGTACTCAGGCCCCGTTCGTAAAGAAACTAAATCCCTGGTTCGACGTGGTCAAGAAGTACCTTTGATTTTGGATCGTGTGGTCAGAATGGTGGACATTACGGCTATTCGTGAGGCACTCTTAAACGACATGGGCGTAGCTGTTGATATGCCCTTGGTGCAAATTTACGAAGACATTGTCGCTGGGCGCCTTGTGCCCATTTTGCCGGGGTGGATGAAGCAACCAGAGGAGTGTTTTATTGTGACCACGCGAAGCAATTGGCACATTCGTCGTGTACGTATATTCCTCGAGTGGTATGCCTTACAGATGCAAGATGAATTCTCAATGTACGAAAAAGCCGTGGCAGGCATTGTCGGTTTGCCGCCTCGAGAAGACTTTGATAGAACCGAAGTTTTCCATACGCAAAAGAATCAAAGTGAGAGTTAGCGACTTCTATGACTTGATGGCTTGAAGTCTGGAAACATTTGGTAAATCACTTCTTTTCCTCGTTACACCTACGAAAACGATTTTTCCATACACTCGAAATCGTAAATAGTGACTTAAAGAGAAAAGGAGCGACTATGCTAAAGAAAGTTTTATTCTCGGCTGCCATTTGTGCTGTGATGCCTTTGGCCGCCAATGCCGCACAACCCCAAGGTTTTGCTAGTCAACCCGCAATGGGAACGGCCCCACAAGGTTTTAGTGTCGATCAATTAACGTCTGTTAAAGCGATTCGTGACAAAGGTCGTGATGAACAGATGGTTGTGTTAATGGGACGCTTTACTAAGCAGTTGGGTCGAGAATTGTATGAATTCACCGATACCAATGGTGACACGATTGCTTGTGAGTTAGATGATGATCGTAACTGGTCTCATGTGAAAAAAGACGCCTTGGTTGAAATTTCGGCTGAAATCGACAAAGGCTACACGAAGCTTGAATTGGAAGTCATTGAAGCACGTCCTATTAAGTAATTCACATTTTTCAAAAAAATGTCGGTCACTTTGTGTGGCCGATTTTTTTCGCTTTAAAAAATGAAAAGTAAGGTGTAATACTCAATTAGGGATTGGTTATTTCTTGCTTAATTGCTAAAGTCAAAGAATGTTGCACGGAGGCAAACCATGTCTGATTTTTCCCATTTCTGTTCTGAATTTTCCACCCAAATCTTTGATGATGTTCGCAAAATCAGTGCCGGTCAGGAAGGCATTTTGCGTATGGGCTACTCGGACGTTGAAACCAAAGTCTTGAGCTACCTTGAAGGAATCGGCCGTCAATACGGTTTGGCCGTCCGTTACGATTTGGCCGGCAACCTTTGGATGCGTTTGTCGGGGAAAAATACAGAACGTCGCTTGATCTCGGGCAGCCATAGTGACAGCGTGATTGAAGGCGGTAATTTTGACGGCTTGGCAGGCATTGTCTCCGCATTGGCTTGCGCCTGTTGGATGAGTCAAGAGGGGATCGTTCCGGAAAAGAATTTTGATGTTGTTTGCTGGCGCTGCGAAGAGCAAGGTTTGTACGGTTGCCGCGGCTACTTGGGATTGATTAAGTCCGAAGACCTTGACCGTCGTTATGGCCCAGACAAAGTGTCTTTGGGTGAAGCCTATGCCCTATGCGGTGTTAATCCCCAAGATTTGATGACACAAAAACCATTGGAAGACATTTCAGACATTGATGCCTACTACGAAGTGCACATCGAGCAAGGCCCGCGTTTGGACTTGATGCCTTCGACTCGCGTTGGGTTGGTGAGCGGCATTCTAGGCAACGTCTACCATCGTGCCATTCGATTGGTGGGCGAAACGGCTCACTCCGGAGCTATCGACAAAGAATTTCGTCATGACGCTTTTGTAGCGTTAAGTACTTTAAATGTCCGCATGGTGGATCATTGGCAAAAGGCATTGGATGAGGGGGCGGATTTGGTTTACACGATCGGTGTTGTCAATACGCCGAAGTCCGCAAGCTTTAATATCGTGCCGGGCGAAGTGACGTTTAGCTTGGACATTCGTACGCTTCATGTTCAAACGCGTGAACGCTTCTACGATCTCTTTAAGGCAGAAGTCAAGAAAGTAGAGGAAGAGTTTGGTGTAGAAGTGATTTTGGATACGCCGTCCTTCATTGAACCCATTCAAAGTAATGAGCACTTAATGCAACGTTTGAGCGACGCGGCCAAACAAACGAAGATCAATACCATTGTGATGCCTTCGGGTGCCGGTCACGATGCTCAATTGATGGGGCAGTGTGGGGTTCCCATGGCGATGATCTTTGTCGCCAATCAAGATGGTTCTCACAACCCGAAAGAAAAGATGAAGATGGAAGACTTTGTTGAAGCTTCAACGATTTTGAAGACGGCGCTGGAGGCGGATTTGGTTGCTTAGTCTGTCAGTCTCTTAATCGTCATCGAGCAAAAGGCCACCCGAGATGGGTGGCTTTTCTCTGAGGTGATTTCTTGCAGGTTAAGGCGTTTTGAGGTTAGCAAGTTTTGAAATCAACGCATCAACCGTTCGACTTTGCATTTCGTCTTGCATGTATTGCATGACAGCGTATTTCACACCATTGGGAACGCCGTTTTTACCTTCGTAAAGGGTGGCCTTCAAAGCCGGACCCGCACAGTCTTTCGCTAAAAGTCGAACAACAACGGTTTGCGCTTTGGTGGTGACGGCATCAATTTTCTTTTGAGGAATCACCACAATTTCTTTGGCCGCTTGTGTTTGACCGAGCGTGACAAAAGCATATTGCGTCAAAACTTTGGTGTCGGCTTTGTTCGCATTTTTAACAAGGCACTGACCGAGTGCGTCACTATATTGTCCGGCAAGCGCTACATTGGCAGTCAAGAGGACAGGTAATAATCCAGCGACAAACAACAAATTCTTTTTCATAAAAAAATCCTCAAAATTGGTTAAGTAATTGTGCCAATTCGCAAAGAATTTTGTCTGTCAAAAAGTTAAAATGGAGAAAGTTTTGTTGGGAGAATCCAGTGCAAAGATTTATTGATTTAACCATTCGTCGAGGCAGTACGTTAGCTTCGTTGGAAAAGCGAGACCCTCAGGATTTGTCTGCTGTTATCGAAGCGTTTGTTACGTATTTGCCTAACGATCTTATCTCGGCAGCCACAGCTTTGGAAAAGGCAAAAGAATTTTTGGAAAAGTCCGGTGATTGGCTCGATGAAAAGCCCGTGACGCTGCTTTTGCAAGCCCTCAAGCAAGGTTTCATTTTTGAAGCCACAGTGGGCTATCGAAAGAGCAAAGAAGATCGCTACGATCGTGAAAGTTTAGATCGTGCCGTTGAACTTGAGTACGATCATCGCGAGCAAACCAAGCAAGTGATGAAAAAGGCGCGTCAGCTTAAAAACATGGCAGCGAACGCTAAAAAACGTATCGAAAACGACAAAGATCCGGAATTCATGCGTGAAGCGTTGGAGTTTGCCAAGGAAGCGGCTTCTGAAGGTGAAGTCCCCGTGGGTTGCGTCATTGTCAAAGACGATCAAATCATTGGTGTGGGTCGCAATTGCCCGATCGGTCACCATGATCCGAGCGCTCACGCTGAAGTCAATGCGATTCGTCAAGCCGCTCACGCTTTGGAAAACTATCGTTTGTCCGGTTGCACGCTCTATGTAACGTTAGAGC
>CABSHY010000059.1 GCA_902477615.1 uncultured Sutterella sp. | reverse complement strand
GTTTGGGTTCGTCCTCAAAAAAATCAAATGCGAGTTGTCGCATGGAGGACAAAATGTCTTTAACTGTCTTTTTGACCATATAGGGTAGGAGAAATATTTTCCATTTCCGACTCGATCCATGTGACCAAATCGTTTTGAATTTCTTCGTGAGTGCGACCTTCAGAGAGGATAGCAGGCCCCACCGACACGGTAATTAAACCAGGCTTTTTGGCAATGCTGTTTCTGGGCCAACATTCCCCGGAATTTAAAGCCACGGGGACAATCTTCGCGCCCGTTAACGCAGCAAAGCGTGCACCGCCCGTTTTGTAGATGGTCTTGGCGCCCGGTGCCGTACGTGTGCCTTCCGGAAACATCAAAATCCACCAACCGTTTTTCAAAAAACGACGCCCCTGGCGCACAAATTGCGAATACGCATTAGCCCCCTTTTTGCGGTCAATCGCCATCATTTTCATAGTGGCTAACGCTTGACCGAAAACAGGCACGTAGTGAAGTTCTTTTTTATAGACGAAACTGACTTGATGCGGCACATAACTCATCAGCCAGAAGATTTCCCAAGCCGATTGGTGTTTACTTAAAACGAGAACAGGTTCATCGGCAGCCGGGAAATTCTCCATCCCTTTGACTTCATAACGCATACCGCAAATGACGCGTCCACACTCCAGCATCAATCGTGCCCAAGAGCGCCCCACGGCGTAACGCCATGTCAAAGGGGCCGGGTACAAAAGAATGGCCAACAATGCCAGCGGCACTAACGTGATGGATAAAACAATATAAAAAAGCCAACCGCGAATCGTGTTCATAGCCACAGTCCAACAACATTAAAAAGGCCCTCAGGTCTGAAACCGAGAGCCTTTCTCACCGATTAAGAAACCTTATCAGTTAGCCAAACGCGAGAGTTCAGCCACCAAGTTCATTGTACGGTGTAAACGAGCCAAAAGGGCTAAGCGATTTTGACGAATTGCTTCGTTTTCAACGTTCACCATCACGTCTTCAAAGAACTTGTCGACAGGGGCCTTCATCGGAGCCAAGAGCTTCAACACATCGGTATAAGCGCCTTGACCGTACAAGCTTTGAACTTGCGGTTCAACACCAACCAATGCGTCAAACAAGGTCTTTTCAGCGTCTTCTTCAAAGAGAGCAGCGTCGACTTCCTTAATGGCTTCCGTGCTCTTTTTAAGGATGTTACCAATACGCTTATTGGCAGCAGCCAAGGCTTCGGCCTCTTCCATTTGAGAGAAGGCACGAACGGCTTCCAAGCGAGCGGGCACTTCCAAGGGCGTAGCAGGGTTAGCTGCTAACACAGCGTCCACTTCTTGAGCGCTAAAGCCCTTATCCTTAAAGATCACACGCAAGCGATCTTCAAAGAAAGCCAACAATTCAGCACGAGCATCCTTGACGCCAGCCACCGTTTGCATGGCTTCGTAGCCGATATCGACCAATTGCGTCAAAGAAACGTTCAATTCCTTTTCGATCAACATGCGCAAAACGCCCAAAGCGTGACGGCGCAAAGCAAACGGGTCCTTGTCACCCGTGGGCATTTGACCAATACCGAAAAGACCGGAGAGCGTTTCAAGCTTATCGGCCAAAGCCACAGCCAAGCTCACGTTTGTCGAGGGCAATTCGTCGCCTGCGAAACGCGGTTGATAGTGTTCACGGATGGCCTTAGCGACATCCGCCGTTTCACCATCGTTATTGGCGTAGTATTCGCCCATGATGCCTTGCAATTCGGGGAATTCACCCACCATCAAGGTTAAGAGGTCAACCTTAGCCAATTGAGCGGCACGAACAGCTTGAGCTTCATCGGCACCGATCAATTGAGCCACGCGAGCAGCAATCATCTTCACGCGTTCAACACGTTCGGCTTGCGTACCCAACTTATTGTGATAAACCACGTTCTTTAATTCAGGAATGCGGCTTTCCAACGTCGTCTTCTTGTCTTGGTCGTAGAAGAACTTAGCATCAGCCAAACGGGCACGCACCACACGAGCGTTACCGGAGCGGATGGCTTCGCCACCGTCCTTGGCTTCCAAGTGAGAAACCAAAAGGAAGCGATTCATCAAGTGACCTTGAGCATCCTTCACAGCGAAGTAGCGTTGATTTTCTTGCATCGTCAAAATCAAGCATTCTTGCGGAACCACCAAGAATTCTTCTTCAAAGCTTGATTCATAAACCACCGGCCATTCCGTCAAAGCGCTCACTTCTTCAACGAGGGCTTCGGGCATGATGGCTTCGCCACCCATGGCACGAGCCATGGCTTGAGCAGATTCCACAATCTTTGCGCGACGAGCGGCAAAGGCAGGCATGACCTTACCTTCGGTTTGCAATTGTTCTTCATAACTGTCGGCAGACTTAATAGAAATTAAGCCTTCGGTGTGAAAGCGGTGACCTGTCGTCAAACGATCGGCCTTCAAACCCACAAAGCTCACCGGCACCACGTCTTCGCCATACAAAGCGATCAAGTGCTTAACGGGGCGCACAAAAGCCACCGTCGTTTCACCATCGTTTAATTGATAGTGCATGACCTTCGGGATGGGCAAGTTATTCGCAGCCGTTTCAATGGCCGTTTGAAGACCGGCGGCCAACTCAATACCGGCACGCACACCTTCATAAACCAATTGTTCGTTCTTGCCGTCAGAGACGCGTTGAAGTTCGCTCACGTCAGCGGTGATGCCCGACGCCTTGATCTTCTTTTCCAAAGCGGGCGTGGCCTTACCTTCAGCATCTAAACCAATGCGCACCGGCACGAGCTTTTGCTTAAAGGCTTGGTCGGGGGACTTTGCCAACACATTCGTGATCACGGCAGCCAAACGGCGCGGAGAACCGTAAACGGTCGTCACAGAGCCATCCGCCAAGAAGTTTTGGCTAGCCAAACTCTTTTCCAAATTCTTCGCAAACGCTTCCGACAAGTTGTGCAATGCCTTCGGCGGCAACTCTTCGGTTTGCAATTCCACTAACAAACTAGTCATTTTCTTATGCCCCATTCTTATTAATTCTTTTTGAGCATCGGGAAGCCCAAACGTTCACGAGAGTCATAGTAGCTTTGAGCCACTGCGCGACTGATATTGCGGATACGAGCGATGTAAGCGGCACGTTCCGTCACACTGATGGCGCCACGAGCGTCCAAGAGGTTGAAGGTGTGGCCGGCTTTCAAAACCATTTCGTAAGCGGGCAGCGCCAAGTTCAAATCCATCATGCGTTGAGCTTCGCCTTCGAAGTAGTTAAATTGGCTCAAAAGCTTCACGGGGTCGCTCGCTTCAAAGTTGTAGTGACTTTGTTCCACTTCGTTTTGGTGGAAAACGTCACCGTAGGTCAAGACGTGTTCCTTGCCTTCGGCATCGTGCCACTTCGTGTAAACCAAGTCGTAGACGTTGTCGCAATTTTGCAAATACATCGTCAAACGTTCGAGACCGTACGTGATTTCACCGGTAATCGGCTTACATTCAAGACCACCCACTTGTTGGAAGTACGTAAATTGCGTCACTTCCATGCCGTTCATCCAAACTTCCCAGCCCAAGCCCCAGGCACCCAACGTGGGGTTTTCCCAGTTGTCTTCAACGAAACGGATGTCATTGACTTCCGTGTCAATACCCAAAGCGCGGAGACTGCCCAAATACAAATCCACGATGTTCGTGGGAGCGGGCTTCAAAACCACTTGGTATTGATGGTGTTGGTGCAAACGGTTGGGGTTTTCGCCGTAACGAGCGTCCTTCGGACGACGAGACGGTTGCACATAGGCAGCACGCCAAGGCTCAGGGCCTAACGCGCGTAAAAAGGTCGCCGTGTGAGACGTACCTGCACCCACTTCCATATCAATCGGTTGCAATAAGGCGCAACCTTGTTGGTTCCAATACTGCTGTAAGCGCAGAATCACTTCTTGAAACGTAATCATCGACTAAGACCTTTGTTAAAAAATCGATTTTTCACTGATTTATCAGTGCTAAATGTTTAATTTTATGCCTTTTGCCAGCGGTTTAAAACTCGAGGCGCTAAAAAACCTACGGCAAACATCATAAATGCGCAAATTAAAGCCACCCAATTGCCGAAACGAACGTAAGGCGTGGCGGCGCCCGTCACCGTTTGAACCTTCACATCCAAAAAGGACTCAATGTCCGTTTCCAATCGAGCCACCACCTTGCCCTTTTCATCAATTAAACCCGTGACGCCGGAATTCGTCACGCTCAAAACGGGGCGAGCCATTTCCATCGCACGCATACGAGAGACTTGGAAGTGTTGCTCTGCGGCTTTACTCGGACCAAACCACTTTAAATTCGAAAGGTTAATCAACCATTGGGGATCTTGACCGTTGTCCCACGCACGAATCCACTCTTCACCGAAAAGGTTTTCGTAGCAGATGTTAACGCTTGCGGGGTGACCGGCAATCGTCATCAAGGGTTGCGTATCCGAACCCTTTTCCTGATCGCTCATCGGAATGCGCATGGCGTCGACAAACCATTGGAAACCAAAGGGGACAAATTCACCAAAGGGTACCAAGTGGCGCTTTTCGTAGTGTTGAAGGGTTCCTTCCGGATTAAGCGCAACAGCGGCGTTTCGCACGTCACCTGCCGTGGGTTCCCAAAAGGCGTTAAAGATCACCGTTTTCTTTTCGTTTTGCGTCCATGCTTGCAAACGCGCAACCTCTTGATGAGGGAAGCGTTGGACAGAGGTCGGATAAACGGATTCGGGCAACATCAAAACATCGATCGGCGCTTTTTCCACGCTCACTTGATCCATGTAGTAATAGACTTCGTCAAAGCGTTCACTTAACGACTGTTGTAAAAGGCGCGGCTCTAAATTGGGTTGCACCAAGCGCACGGACACTTCACCCGTGGGATTGGTCCAAGGCACAGACTGCCCCGTCAAACCCAACATAAAAACACAGACGCCGATAATGCCCATGCTCAAGCGATTGACCCATTGGCCGCGAGCGGCCCAAATGGCACCGATCAAACCGCAAATCCAAGCCGTGCCCAAAAGCACGCCAAAGCTACCCATCAAAGGCGCAATGCCCGCTAACGGTGAATCCACCATCGCATAAGCCGGATTTAACCAAGGGAAACCCGTTAAAAGCCAACCGCGCAACCATTCTGTCATCGTAAAGGCAGCCGGGATGGTCGCTGCCATACGCATGATGGGGTCTTTCGTGACGGCGTTGGCTAAAACAAAGGCGACAATCGGGAAAATTGACAAAGCCAATGAGAAGAGGCTTGTCGTCACATACGTCCATTCAAGTGGCATGTAGCCGTAGTGGTACATGCTGTAGTAGACCCAATTGATGCCACTGACAAACCAACCAAAACCAAAGGCCACGGCCCAAAGGGCGGTTTGCTTTAAGGACGGCGTATGCGCAATAAGATAGAAAACGACCGTTAAGGCGGCCATGGCGTAGAGCGGCTGATTGGCAGGCGCAAAGGCGCTAGACAAACACACACCGCTCGCAAAGGCTAAAACAATGCGGTAGAGATAAAACTTTTGTTCGGGTTTCAAAATCACTTTTGACCTACTTTCTCGTCATTTTTGGCTTCAATCTCAGCGGGCGTTAAACGCTCCACCTTCAAGAGTCGAACCTGACGTTCATCGGCACGTAAAACAGTAAATCGGAAGTCACCAATTTCAACCGACTCGGACTTCTTCGGCATGTGCTCCATACGGTCAGCAATCAAACCGCCGATCGTTTCACAATGGCAATCTTCTTGATTAATTTGGGTATCGAAGTATTCGTCAAATTGCTCAATTTCGGTCAATGCATTCACGCGCCACCAGCCGTGCTTGGCATCTTCCAAAATGTTGTCGGCGTCTTCATCGACTTCGTCAAATTCGTCATCGATTTCGCCCACGATTTGCTCTAAGACGTCTTCAATCGTAATGAGGCCCGATACACAACCGAACTCATCGACCACAATGGCCATGTGATTGCGCTCGAGCTTAAAACCACGCAAGAGCTCATCCAAGGGCATGCTCTCGGGGATGTACTTCACGGCACGCAAATGGTCTTGAGCCTTAAAGTTCGGCTCAACCAAAAGACGCAACAAAACCTTGGCGTGCAAAATCCCAACAATGTTGTCACGGTCACCGTCCAATATCACCGGGAAACGTGAGTGTTCCGTCTCAATCATGCGAGAAAGCCACTCTTGTTTCGGCAAGCTCAAATCTACGAATTGAATTTGAGAGCGAGGCACCATCAAATCACACGCACGCATTTTAGAAAAGCTCATCACGCCTTCCATCATCTGTAAGGCATTGTCGTCAATGAGTTTTTGCTCATTGGCTTCGTGCAATGTATCGATAAAATCTTCGCGAGTGGGCTTGTGGAAAATCACCGAAAGACGCTCGAAAAGGGAGCGGTGCTGACGTTGTCCTGGTTGCGGGGGTGGTTCGTGACTCATTGATAGAATAAAAATTTAAAACAAGAGTTTAATAATAACAATCCCACCCATAATAAGCAATAAAACACCAATGAAAACAAGGGGTTTTCCGTTTGATTCGTAAGCGATTAAGTCTACTAGCCACCAAAACCAATCATGATGACACCCAACGTCATCCCAAGCACCCCAACCAAGCGCTTCATGCTTAAGCGTTCTTTTAACAATAAACCGCCCACGACAACCCCAATCATCATGCCCACTTCTCGCGTGGGTGCCACATAAGCTAAGGGCGCCGTGGTCATGGCGTAAAGCACTAAGAGAAACGCCAAGGGGGAACCCACACAGACAACCGCCAAACTTTTCCGAATGCGCTGTGTCGTAAAGAGTTCTTTGACTTCATCTTGCCAGCCTTCTCTTGTCACAATGAAAGGAGCAAAAACCAAAGAGCGAACAAGAATCGAAGGAAAATAAAAGGTAAGCGGCGTCAAGCCCGTTGCTTGCTGCACGGCCCACGCATCGCAAAAGGTGTAACCCGCAATGAATAGCCCCGTGAGCATTCCCCAAAAAACGCCTTCTTTCACACGAAGGTTTCTTGCGTCCCCTTCTTGACTGGGTATCGCTAACAAAACAATGGCTACCAAAATGCTTGCAATCCCCAACCATCCCCACACCGTGGGGGTGTTTCCAAGAAAAGTAATGGCTGCGAGAACACTGATTAAGGGACCCGTCCCACGAGCCGTTGGGTAAACGATGGAGTAGTCGCTTTTTTTATAGCCTTGTTGAAGAACAACGCCGTAGCAAACGTGAATGGGGGCCGACAAACAGATAACCAGCCAACCAATGGAAGTGATGTTGTCAAAGGCATGAGGGTTGTTGAAATAAAGCGCAGGCACCGTTACGATGGCTGTGATGCAATACACCACCCACCAGAAAGAACGATTGGCATTGTCTTTTTTAAGGAAATAATTCCACGTGGCGTGAACAAGCGCCGCCAAAATCACCAAGCAAAGTGCGGTTAACGACATCTCAAATCCATCTATAACACATTC
>CABSHY010000058.1 GCA_902477615.1 uncultured Sutterella sp. | reverse complement strand
CTAAAGCACCTTTATCCGGTGCTTTAGCGAAAATATTTGTGGTACTAGCTACTAGTAACGCTATTTGTATGGTTTCAAAATCTGCGCTTGAGATTCCAGAAGCGGAGAAGCTTAGATTGGTAGCAAAATTAAATGATAGATCGATACCACTTCGCACTGAGGTGTCTGAAACGCTAATTCCATTACTAATCAACGTCAATAAATAATTTTTTGCAGTGTTAAAGCAATTTGCAGACGACAATAACTCTTCAAGGTGGTCAAAGAGTACGCTAGAGATCGGGGAACAGAATAATATAACTTGCATAATTATTAAAAACTGTTTATTCGTAATTTAAACTTTTCAGTAGTATCAAAAAATGAAACTACTCGTTGAAAAGTTGAATCTATTTTAATGATAAATAACAGTTTTTTTACTTAACTATTTTCTGTTGCACAAGCGGGAAATGATATGTCATTGAAAAGCCAAAAAAACTGAAAAATCAAATTTGAGCCCGTACAACATATTGTAGTTTTGTAGTTTTGTTTAACTGCAAATTGTTGAAAAATATGTTAAGCGTTGCGTTTTTATCTACCACAAATAATTTATTGAGCCGCAACGATCTTCAATTTCATACCCGATTGACAGCAACTTCTTCATTCTCCGCTGAAACATCCTTTCCGTCATTCCAATCAATTCGTCACGATAATCGTATATTCGTACTTCGCGCTTTTGATCGTGTATTCGATGCAAGCGCCCTGCGTACTGAATAAGCGCAGCACCATGAGAAACAGGGAGGGCTAGAAAGAGTGTATCTAACCTCGGATCGTCAAACCCTTCTCCAAGAAAAGCCCCAGTCGTGAGCAATACCCGAGATTCCGTCAAATGCTTATCGAAGAATTTTTCCAAAAGAGCTTTTTGTTGCTTTTTACCCATCCCGCCTTGCATCACGAAAACATTGGGGACGTCTTGCATCATGTCTGACAATGAATCTAAATGCGCTTTGCGAGCTGTAATCAAAACGGGGTTTCGGTTTTCGCTTAAGGCTTTTTTGATGTCTTTAACAATGTGTTCATTACGTTCTTTGTTGTTTGCCAGGTCATTATAAATTTCTGCCATCGTGACCTTTTCGAAATGTGCAAGATCCCGACTCAATTGACAGCCTGTAGGTCGTGGTAACACATAGTGTTTAAACGGTTGATTACGGATTTCTTGCCGTTGATTGACTCGATGTCGGCAAGGCCCGCACTGCATATAAACAATGGGGTGACGGCCGTCCTTACGGGTAACGGTGGCAGAAAGCCCTAAAACATAACGACAATGACTTTCTTTTAAAATCATCTCGAAACTGACGGCAGCAACATGGTGACACTCATCGACAATAATCATTTCATAATGACTCAAAATGTCGTGCAACCTCTCTTTTCGACTCAGACTTTGGATGACGGCAATATCAATCTTATGCGTCGGTTTAAATTTTCCTGCCCCGATCAGACCGATTTGCCGATCTTCTAACTCTAAAAAGGTTTTAAGACGTTCTTTCCATTGTTGAGCCAGTTGCGTTCTATGAACCAGAATCAGCGTTGGAACATTGCGTTTAGCAAGCATCGCAATGCCTACGACTGTTTTTCCGAAAGCGGTTGTTGCCGATAGGACGCCGTCATTATTTTTAAGCAGCTTTTGAAGAGCAACTTCTTGATTGGCTCTTAACTTACCTTTAAACGTCACATCAATCGTCGGTAACGAAAGTCTTTTATCGTCAAGACGCCAGGCAATTTGGTGCTCATTTAAAAGCTCAGAGACTTTATCAAAAAGACCTCGCGGAAGCGCAAGGTATCGGTCGAGATTGTCAAAGGTATAAATGAGTTTGGGAATACCAAAGGTATTTAAGCGTTGCTTTTGACGCATGAAGAAGTCGGGATTTTGAAAGCTTGCCAATCGCATCAATGCCGTTTGTAAAGCAGGTGAAAGTTGCGTTTTTTCGAAATAAATTTTGTTGGCGAAGGTCACCACGAGTGGTTCTTTACAGCCTTCTTTAAGTTGAAGCGATTTAATGACATCTTTCTTTTCCCAAGGCGGAATGCTTTCTTGGGTTAAAGCCCAACGCTCAGTCTCGGCTTCAATTTCATCGATATGCTCTTTGGGCACAAACGTCATCACCTTCGCGGTCGATATGCGGCGAATGTCGGCTAAGAATTGCCATTGGTTTTGATAAGCAACAAAGTCCTTATTGACGAAAACACTGTTGCCTTGTAAACGAGGCCCTTTTTGTAGTGGAAGCGCAATGAGATTACCGAAACCGCCGATGGGTATTTGGTCTTGGTTAGGGATGAGACGATCATAAGAATCCAGTAAGTTCGGGTAATTGTCGATGGTTTTATTTAAAAGAAACGATCCCATATGACGAGCGTCAGTAGCAGAGATTTTTTCTTCAAAGAAAAACCAGACATGAGCTCCATTACCCGATCGCGAGCGTTCAATGTAGACGGGGACTTTGTATTGCTCGCACGTTGCCACAAAGGCTTTCACATCTGCCTCAAATGTGAGTTTGTCAAAGTCAACGGCTAAAAATTGGCAGAGATCACCGGGAAATAATGGATAGACACCAATGGAGATATTTCCACTTAAATGCTTAAAGAGGATGTTTTCAGTGAGTTCGTCTAAGACTCGATGAGGGCAGGCCGAGCATTTGGTCATACGAAAATCACAGATATGTGATTTAAAACGGTTAACACATACCGGAGCGTAACCGGAGTTCCCGTTTTTACTTTCAAAGCGTTTGGCATAAACGTCGCGTCGGGCAACAAAGAGGTTTGAGAAAATCTGAAGCTTTTCGTCAACGGAAAACTGAGTTTTTGAGGCGATGATGGGGGAGTTTGTCAGTTCGGCGAGCAATGTTTCTGCTGCTTTGAGTTCTGACTTGAGTTCTTCAACTCTTTTTCTGAGATCGTCAATGCTGAGATGATGAGAATTCATGATGATCTCTATTAAAGTGACTCTGGTGCTAAGTAACTACGATTCCCAGTCTTTGATGTTGTATTTTTTGAGTAACTCCAGAGCCTTTTCAACACCCGTATCCATAATGTCAACCGACTTATTTTTCCGACTGCCACGATAAAGGAACTCTTGTTCGACCAAGTGATCCATGGCATCCCAGTCGTGGGATTTCCAGCTCGAGCGCATTTCTTGATTTTTGTTCCAAGCAAAGCGTGTCAGATAAAGAAGAATCATGGTGAGTTCTTCAATGGCTTGGCGAGGTTCGGTGGGAAGTTTTTGGGGAGTTGTCATGATGAAACCTCCTATGTTTTTCTTATTGTAACGCTTATCCGTTTAGCAACATATCATTCAATGCCCATGATGTCGGGGAATCGCATATATTCACGTCCGAATGTTTAAAAAATCGGGTGTCCGGAAGATTAAGAAGCATGGTGCGAATAATTATGAAGAGCCAATCCTTTAGGGAAATTCTTAAACATAAATACCGCGCTACTTATTTATTCGGACGGGGATTTCTTAAACATGCGGACAGTCACCAAAGTTGCTGATAGATATTCACTAACTAAACGCAAAATGGATCTGTTCCTTAGTAACCTCTTTCAATAACGAAAACTTCAGAGCAAAAGAAAAGCCCCCATTGGGAGGCTTGAATCAGAACTACCTGTTTGAAATTTTCTCGATGTTACCAAGAAAAGCTGTAGTGTCTAAAAAGTAGTTGGGGTAAGCTTTTTTAATGTCCTTTAAGGCACCGGCAGACATCAAAACAATTGCCATGTTTGGATCATCTTTCGTTTCAATTTCTTTCGTTTTATAGAAGCTTTCAGCATCCTGTGCTTCCTTGAATGCTGTAAGTCGCACTCTTTGCTCAGAAATAAACAATTGAAGGACGTGATATCCAGTATAGTCTTTCGTAATCGTATCAATGTGATGAGCTGAAACAGCAACACCTCGAAGTTGTGTAAGTATTTTGTCTGACTCTTCAATTCGCTTAAGCTCATTGATAAGGTCAGACTTTGTAGAGTTTTCAAATCCCTCCGGTAAGTTTCGCTTTTCTTTTAATGCAAACAGAGCGCTTGCAATCTTGAAAAAGCGTCTTGTTACCTCATCTCCACCGCCAGTTTTAATTGATGATTTTTGAATCATCCCCAGGGTTTCGACAGCTGTTGCCCAAGAGTGTTGAAGACGGGTTCGAATTTGGATTTCTAAACGCAACCCGTTTAACTCTTTATGAGCCTCACTCCTATATCGAATAACTTGGTGAAGACTTCTGTAACCGTCAGACTTTGGTGACTCGATATAGTCATGAGGAGGAAGTTCAAGTTGATGCTTAAAACGCTTAGAGGTTTCAATTAATTTGTGGAGCCGATAAACATCATTAATATTGTCAACGATAACTCTAACCCCTCCAATGTCTTGCATTCTGTCCAAAGACATTGTTTTGAAACGTTTGAGTTTTTCGATGATTGAAGGAGTTCGTTTTAATCGTTGAGCAACAATCGCATTAGAAAATTTATTTCTGGCCAGAACTCTTCGGAGGTAGATTTGTAATGCGTTGATTGGATAAGCATGTTCCACTCTCCATTTTGAGAGGATTTCCATTGCATCGTTCAATGACATTTCATCAGAAACACCAGACAAAACATTACCGGTTTTCCGGACTAACTTTTTTGACAGGGTCTTAGCTTTTAACATTTTTTCTCTAGGAATCACATAAGTGTTTCATTATATGTGACAAATGGGCTTATGAAGCTATTTATTGCACAGCACTTATCTGTTTGACAACAAATCATCCGATATCCATAGACCTGGGAACTTTGAATTTATTAAGGCGCATTTTTGTTGAATGAAGCACTTAGGATTCGTTTTCACTATTAAGGAACTTCTGAACCGCCATCGTGACGGTTTTGTTAAGCGACTGGTCGTGCTTGATGCTATAACGAACCAAATCAATATGAAGTTGTTGAGGAATTCGAACGTTAAATGATCCCTTGCACGTCGTATTCGGTTTCCTGTTCAATTTCTTGCAGTCATCTAAATAATCGTCAACAGCTTTTTCAAAAGCATCTTGCAAGCGATCCAGCGTCTTAGACTCATAGCAAACACTATCTTCAATAAACTGAACGCTACCGTAAAACAGTTGATCTTCCGTTGAAAACTCAATAGAGCCGACATAGTCGAGATAGGGGTGAAGGGTTAAAGGTTTGTTCATTTTTACTTTCCTAGTCGGTCATTATTTAATGCGTAACTGAGTCAGTTGCAAATGCTGTTAATGAAATGATATTACTCCGAAGCCGTCGTTAGCACTCAGAAATGTCCTGTTTTTTACGTAAAAAACAGGACAAATTGATCAAAAATTTTTGTTAATCGAAACAACGTAAATGTCGTTTACGTAAATGACGTTTACGTTACCAATAATAAGCATATTGATAATAAGTATAAAAACCCTTATATTTCAAATAGTAGGGAATTAGTTAGAGAAAATACGATGACAAACCTCAAGCGCTTCTACGGAAGAGAAAACGAACTTCAGCTTTTACAAAAACTTAAAGAGGACGTTTGCGTTCGCGGGATAAGTCGTTTCGTTGCCATTGCAGGTCGTTGGCGTATTGGAAAAACCCGTTTGATAAATGAAGCCTTTCCCACAGATTCAGAAGTGCCAACGATTTCAATGTATGTGGCTTCGCAGTTAGCCAGTACCAACTTATCTAATTTGGTTGATGAAATTCAAAGTGCATTGGAAATGCCTTATAGACCGTCTATCCGTAGCTATGAAGAAGCTTTTAAGCTCATATTTAAAGAAGCAGAAAAACAACCATTGATTTTGGTATTGGATGAATTCCAACACTTCAATTTCGTCGACCCGACAGTATTTAAGACTTTACAGGTGCTTTGGGATCGCCATCATTCACAATCAAAAATTTTGATTGTGGTGTCAGGATCTGAAAATAGTTTGGGGGATATTTTTGAAAATGAAAAGGTCCCTCTATATGAGAAAGCGAATGAGTTTATTCACTTAGAGCCTTTCTCTCCGAAGGTTTTGAAAGACGCTTTGATGGACTTCAAGAACGATTTTAAGGGAGAGGACTTGTTAGCTTTGTATTCACTAACGGGTGGCGTACCTCAGTATGTTCAATCCTTTTTAGAATCGGGTTCATTAACCCTTGATGCGATGCTCAAGCAATCCCTTTCTTTTAATTCCGGATTGATGACAGAAGCGCAGCTCATCATTGCCAATGCGTTCAAAGGCAATGCCTCTCATATGAATGAAATACTGATGGCGATTGCTCAAGGGAAAAACAAACGCAGAGAACTTGTCCCTGCCTTTGATATCAATATTTCAGGGCATCTTCATCAATTGGAAAATGAACTGGGTTTGATTCGCCAAATTGAACCTTGGGGCAACAATGGCGCTGTACGTAAGCGTGCTCGATTTGAGTTGACGGATAACTTGTTGAACTTTTGGTATACGTTTTGCTTGCCTAATCGAAAGATGCTTCAGTCTGCAAGTGCAAATGAACTCTATGACCTTATTAAAGTCAGTTACTCAGTGTGGTTAGAGGGTATGTTAAAACGTCTCTATCGTCATCATTTTGAAAAGATGGGATATTTCGATGAGGTATCGCCGTGGTGGGATAAAGGAGGGGAAAGCGAAATTGATTTAGTAGCCGTGAATAGGTCAGAGAAAAGAATCGTCTTTGCAGACATTAAATTCGATGCTGATGACCTTGATTTGAAGGCTTTAAAAACTAAAGCAATCAATTTTTTCAGTCTTAATCAGGACTATCTTTCTTATCAGCAAGAGTACTTGGGATTATCAGTTAAAGAGTTAGCCTCAACAGGGGAGTTACCTCAGATTGACTGTGCGACTTATAGCAGTTTAGAAGACGGTTATCGAGATATGGCCGCTGATCGGCAATACAATCGAGAGGCCAATGAATGGATCAAAATCAGTGGTGAGACTCTGAAAGATGAGTCGCTGTGATTGAGACATTTGAGTAAGAGGGAGTCGCAGAAAAGCTGAACTCCCTCTTGATGCATTACCAATTAGCAGACTGCCCTTCATAGCGACTGGGCAATTTCTTAGACTTGGGTAATAGTTTATTCAGTAAGTCATTGACTTTTTCTTGGGTGTTAATGAACTTCGTGAAGTTCAAACCGCTTTTCGCTTGGTAGTGACAACGACCAATTTTAGTACCGTCCTCATACCACTCATATTTGATGTCACTGGTGAAGTTCGCAACATCCCAACGAGAGACTGTTTGACAATCCAAAATGGCATCGCAATTAGGGTCATTTGTGCGATGACCGATTTCTTTGACGGTATAACCCTTTTGTTGCAAAGCACCGATCGTGCAGTTATATGCAACCTTGCGATTGGAGTCATCTGGCGTTATACACACAACCCCTTCAGTGATGTGGTTTTCAGCGGGAATCATGGTTTGC
>CABSHY010000057.1 GCA_902477615.1 uncultured Sutterella sp. | reverse complement strand
TGTTTTGAGAGAATACCAATATTCATCAAGCCGTTGCCAGTCAATGCCAAACACGAGGTTACGCAACCGTCGTGGATGTCTTAATGGATATTGGTATTCTCTCAAAACAAAACTACAACAATTGGCGAAACGGCAAAGTCGCGTACCTGGAGCAAGTCTGTAACGCCAACCTCAGTAAGCTTGCTCTTGTTTTGAAAGAAATCCGAGTACGCGCTCGGCAATCCAATCTCACTCCTTCGTTAACGTCTTACAATCGTTCGGGCAAGAAAAGCGGACCGAGCGCCTTACGTTTTTCGAAAAGCGGACAGCAATCTATTGAAAATCAATACGCAACGCACTTTCTCGATCGGAAAAGAATTGCCGAGCTTAAAGAGCTCAAAGATAACGCAAAAGCAAAAGAAGTTGGACAACAAAGTGTGTAAAATTTGAAATGTTATTTTTAATTTATACGCATCATGTCAGCCATCACTCCCCGAACCCTACAATCCACGCTTTCCTTAGAAGCCGAAGACTATCCTTTGATTTTGATTGAGGGGTTGCCCAAGGTGGGTAAAACCACTTTAGCCAAAGCGCAGTTTTCTGATTTTGCTTACGTTGATTTATCCGATATTCAATCGCGAAGCTTAGCAACCAGTCACCCGGATGACTTTTTTGAGCTTCACGGGAAAAAACTCTTAATTGACCGTATTGAATTAGCAACGCAGGTGCTTCAAGCACTCCCCGTTTTTGATGAAACTCGCCGTATCGTCTTAGTGGGTAACCTCCCCGAAGAGGTTAAAGCGACGCTTAAAAAATCGCATAACCTTCGTGTTTATCACTTAATGCCCTTTAGTCAACGAGAGCTTCAAGGTCAAACGGCAGAACCTTTTGCATCAACAGGTGTCGTGCCGCTCACGATCACATACCCGCAATCGCTCTTTTTTGAGACGGTTCGTCATGGCTTTATGCCTCGTCCGACACCCAGTCAAAGCACTCGAGCCTTTTATGATCAATGGCTCTCTACGTTTTTCCAAGAAACAGTGATGGGAGTAATGAAGGTTGCGAAAGTTGATCTCTTTTTGTTGTATTTGAAAGCCTTGGCGCACAACAACATGCAAGAGATCAATCACAGTCGTTTGGCAAAAGACTGTCGTATCAGCTATGCCACGGCCATTTATTGGACACAGTTTTTAATTGATTGTGGCGTTTTGATGGAAGTTCCCTCTTTAAAACTTGCCCAACGTCGTCAAGTCAAGCGTGGCAAGATGGTCTTTACCGATACGGGACTCTTATGTCATTTACTCAATATCGGTAGTGCTGATGAGCTCTTGGCCTCTGAAGACTACGATAAGATTCTCGCGGGCTTTGTTGCCTCAGAAATCGCCAAGGGCTATGCCGCTTGGGGCGAAGCCTCTCCCCTTTACTTTTATCGCGATACGGCGAAAAAGCACGTTGAGTTGCTCCTCAAAACCCCTAAGGGTTATATGCCCGTTGGGTTCTTGTCCGAGAAGGCTCGTCCGATTCCCGAACAGCTTCGCCACATGGATGTGTTGCGTCGAATGAATGAGATGTGCACGGACAACGTTTTTATTACCGATGGCTCTGTCATGCGAGAAACGTCCGACTTTCCGCTCGTCAGCGCCACGCGTCTTTGAGTACAATACAAGCATTGATTTTTTGAAAGGTTACATCATGCGTTTAGTGTCTTTAAGCTTAGCTGGCCTCTTAGCCTTAGGGTTAACGGGTTGTGCCAACATCTCAAATGAAGTGGTTGAAAATCATCGTCAACTTGATGCCACCACCTATGAAGTGGAAATCATGCAAGCTTGGGTGAAAGATGAAATGATGATTCGTGAAGAAGCCCGCCGTCTTGCCACGAACTTTTGTTTGGAAACCAACCGTGGTATGCAACCCGTGCAAGTGATTTCCCGCTCTCCTCAAGAAACCAGTAAAGGCGCAATGGCTCGTTTAACCTACCGCTGTGTGGGTTACATGGAAGCTCCGAAGCGTGAATACCAACCGTTAATTTTCAAGTTGCCGGAGCTTGATGACGAAGAAGCTAGCAAAAAATAACCCCTCATTGTTGTCTGCGATAAATCAGTGCCGTTTTATTGAAATAGTAGATTCATATGCAATACCAAGCAACCTTTTTGGATTCCAAACCTATATTTAATTCTTCCGAGCTAGAGAAGCTAACGTCTCTTGCTCAAGCCTACCCAATTTCAGAATTTCTTGCGGATCATCGCACATTTGAAGAACGCTCCATTGATTATGCTTACGTTTCAAGCAAAATCGAAGGGAATAAGTACTCTCGAAAAGGGGCGACAATGCTTTTGAAATATGGTTTTACCGAAGGTGGTAAAACCATGGGTGATGCCCAGATGCTTGTAAATCTTCGTGATGCATTTGTTGATGTAGCTTTATCGACAGACGAACCAATTGATAAAGTTTTAACCGAACACTATCTTTGCATGATTCATTCGGAAGTGTCTGGAAACTTATTGGGAAATCAAGATCGAGGCACGGTAAGAAGAAAAGCGGTTGCAATTGAAGGTTCAGAATATATTCCGTTAGACAATGAGTATGCGCTGAAAGATCAACTTTCCATACTTTTAAAAGTTGCACTAACAATCGAAAATCCGTTTGAGCAAGCTGTATACGTGCATTGCAACTTAGCTTATTTACAATTTTTCCATGATGGCAATAAGCGAACAGCTCGATTGATGCAAACGGCTATCTTAGTTGCAAACAAAATCACACCTGTTTTCTTTTCAGAAGATGCCGTATATCCCTATTTAAATGCAATCGTAACTTACTATGAGACCGGGGATTACAGTCTCTACAAGAACCTTTTCCTAGAAGAGTACGAAAACACTATTAAACATCTGTTGGGGCAAAGTCCTCAACAACTGCGTGCTCAACAACTTGCTAACGAATCAATTCAGTCTCAGAAAGAGCAATGATTGTGCGATGCAACCCTAGAAAAGTCTTCCGTAATTTTGAATTTTAAAAGTAGTGTCAAGGCAGTACACAAAACAAATTCATGTACTGCCTTGGTAACTACTAATCGATTGAGTACACCTGACTGCTTAACATTGATCTTCAAGTCCTTTGTTAAGCCATCGTTAAGAGTTTTAAGATTTCGTCCTTACTCAACTTATTAGCCATATCAGCGCCTTCCATTAAAGCATCCGCTAGCGACTTCTTCGTTTTGTGCAATTCAATAATACGTTCTTCAACCGTATTTTCAGCAATTAATCGATAAATCGTCACAGGCCTTTGTTGCCCAATTCGATAGGCACGATCTGAGGCTTGGCTTTCAATCGCGGGATTCCACCACGGATCCAAATGAATTACGTAGTCGGCAGCCGTCAAATTCAGGCCCGTCCCACCCGCTTTCAAGCTAATCAAAAAGAGCAATTGATTACCATTTTGGAAGTTATCAACCAATCGTAATCGTTCATTTGCAGACATTGAACCATCTAAGTAAAGGTAAGAAATACCCTTAGCATCGAGCTCCTTTTTAATCAAATCTAAGTGCGAAGTAAATTGACTAAAAACCAAGGCACGGTGGTTGTTTCCTTGAAGGTCTTCAACCAACTCTAAAAAGCGCTCGGTCTTTGAGGATTCAATGTTAAGCTTTGAATCAACCAATTTAGGGTGGCATGCCGCTTGTCGCAATTTTGTTAACGCAGACAAAGCTTGAATGGGATTAATCTCGCCCAAATCTAAACTAGTGGTCGTCTCTAATCTCAAATGTTCGTAAAGAGCGCGTTCTTTTTCACTTAATTGAATTTTAATCGTGACATCCGTTTTTTGAGGCAATTCATCGAGCACTTCCGACTTGGTTCGTCTCAAAATAAAAGGCGATAAAATGCGTTTTAACAAACGTTGTGTATCTTTATTTTGATCACGCTCAATCGGCACAATGAATCGATTGGTAAACTGCTTAAACGTTCCCAATAAACCAGGATTGGCAAATTCAAAAAGGCTCCAAATTTCACTCAGATTATTTTGAATCGGCGTTCCTGTTAGTAAGACTCTGAAATCTGCTTGAAGGCTTCGGCAAGCCTTTGCCATCTTGGTATCACGATTTTTAATTACATGAGCTTCATCAAGAACTACCGTTGACCAGTTTTTCTGGCTCATCAATTCTTCCTCAGAAACCAAAACGCCATAAGTCACTAAAACCACATCATTGTTTTTTGCTTCTTTAATCAAATTTTCTCTATCTGCGAGTTTCATCACCTTAATATTGAGGCTTGGTGCAAAACGAGCCAATTCTGAACACCAATTGTACAAAACCGAGGTAGGTACCACTACCAAGGCAGGGCCTTGATTGGCACGAGCTAAAAGCATGGCGATTGTTTGAAGCGTTTTCCCCAGCCCCATATCATCTGATAGGCATCCGCCGGCGCCCCATTGAGATAGCCGCATAAGCCAATCAAAACCATCAACTTGATAGTCGCGCAACTCTGCAGCTAAATTTTTGGGAACGACTGGGGTGAAATTTTGCGCTTGGTTGATTTTTTCAACAAGGTCTCGCCAACCAGTTTCGGCCTCAATCTCAACACCGGACTTTTCAAGTTCATGAACAATGCCACTGTTGTAAACTGAAATCGTTGATGCCTTCTTATTTGAGTTAACTACGTTTTCAAGAGCCGATAGATGTTTGCGTAAATTATCTGTCACCGCTAAATATTCATCATTGTCCAACGGAATGTACTGTCCTTTAGACTCTCGAACTTTTGCTAAGAGTTCAGCGATGGACATTTGCGTTTTCCCATCAATATTAATATGCCCTGCAACTTCAAACCATTGGTTCATTCGATGAAGACTCATGTGGATATTGCTGGCTGAAAGTCGAGGGTAAGACACCTTCATCCGCACGCCTTCCGGCCAAACAATTTTTATATGAGGGGCATCTCTTAAGACTTCCAAAAATCTCAAACACCCTAAAGTATCTACATTCCAGAAATTTTGTTTAACGAGAGATTCATCGAATTCTGACAAGATGGCCGCTAAAGCCGACATGTGCTCCTTCTCTTTCTTTAAGTCCCGTTGAACTTGAACTCCTACACCGTTAACTTGCGTTCCGATGTATTCAAGTCCATTGCCTGGTTCGCATGTCAGTGCAGACTGATCTAATGGGCAAACCATTGCTTGAATAGCAAAAAGATCGTTGTCTCTCGGAGAGAACTGGAATGTGATGTCAGTGTCACCCTTAACTTTATTTAAGGTGTTAGTATTTTCAACAAGCTCCCCCATTACCATCATCTGGCGAGACAATTTCCCAACAACCTGAGTTAACTTTGACTCTGAGTTTTCCGGGAAGGTATCAACAGAGGTTAACGTTTGGATAAGTTCATATTGTTCCTCTTTAAGTCTGAGAATACTAATCACATTACCGTGAACTCCAACGAGTTGGAATTCCTCAAAATGTTTTAATTGAGGTACATTATGGGTTATTTGCCATCCCTTAGAATTTTTCTTTACTTCAAGTTGAAGTGGAACTTCTACGACTCTGACCTCTTGATCCGGTTGGTCAAGACGATATACATACGGATGACCAATCAACTCGTAAAGTGTCCTTACACCGCCCAAATCAAAAGAATGAGCGCTGGATTGACGCATCGTTTTAATGACTCGAAGATCTTGTGGGGTTACGTTATTGGAAAAATTTCCCTCCGAAAATGTTAACAACGAAATGCTTCGTCCCTTAGACCATTCAATACCGTTTTTTGACTTAATTAATCTAGGTTGAACCTCCAGATTATTCATATCAACCCAATAAATAACACGTTCTTGATTTGCGACGTCAGCGTTTGAGGTTACAGGCTTTTGATTTAAGATCGGAGATTGCAACAAACGATCGAGTGCTCGCTCCCATGGCGCAATGGGTGTGAAAGTGGGTAAGATATCCGGAAAATTGAACGATTCTTTAAGCTCGTTAATCACTGCCTCTTTTTTTACAACGCAAGCAACTAAGAATTTCATAAAGTTCGTTGCAATATCCTTACCAACCTCCAGAGTTTCCTCTCTCATAGAGTAATTGAAAATTCCAAAATAACAGTAAACAATCGCTCTGAGATTTTGAAAATCTGAATCCTCGCTACAGACTGACGGATCATAAGTTAGAACATCACGATTTGTTCCAACGTGACAAATAACTTTGATAAGTTCCTGACCAACACCTTTTAAATTTCGGTTGGCAAAGCCTTCCATTCGCTTATAGATTTTCGGATTGGAACGATTATTAAACAAGCAGATAGCGTAGATTAAATTGGTGAAGCTTTGATTAAACAAACGCTTATTCCCAAATAATTTGAGTTCTTGCTCCATGCTTGCTAACGCTTCAGCATGTCGCCCTTGCTTCATTAAATACAGTGCGTAATACGTGTAATAATACGGGTACTTTGTAGATAAACTCTGTAAAGCCTTTTCATCGAAACCTTTATAAATAAAGTCACAATTCAAAATAAACCAATTCTTAACCTCCTCAATATCTAAAACATTAGTTGCTGCCGAGGAAGATTCAAAAAATTTTCGTACACTGTCGATGGTGCCGATTCTCTGGCAAATGGAATACTGTTCAAGAAACTCACTCCAAATTAGCCGAATATTATCGCCATCATTAAATTGCGCCAACCAATGGTAGTCTTCATTTTTAACAAAAAAATCTAAGTAATGTAACCACCGCTTTTCAATCAAAAATCTTGCTTGATCAAAAATTTCTCTTAAGTCGTCAGTGTTAACCTCTTGACCTTTAAAATGAGCCTTAATCCCACGGATAAAATTCCAATAATGTTGGTAGATATTGTTCTTGCCTGTGTGATGCAAACCCGATGCGTTATGAAAGCGTTCCAAAGTGGAAATTTCACTCTCTGTAATCGATTGACAACACCGAAAGAAAACACTTGGGGTAGAAAACCTGTTAATCCAATAGTCACCAACGGGGTAATCGGTAAAAAACGAACTAATATCATCATTAAATTTTCGCTGAGCTTTCAGTGTAATCTTTTGTTTGCAATAAGCGAAAAATTGATTTGCAGAAAACATTTCCGACGGAGCAAAAACAGCAGCAAAAAATGCCAAGCGATAATTTGGCTCTAGGGCCAGTGCAGTTTGAAGATTCATGAGTCTATTTGTTAAAAAATTAATTAGAGTTACGCTTAGATTGCTCTTTCTGAGCCGCAGCCATTTGAAGCGCTAACTTCACATAGGAGTCCACGGCCTTTGTGCCATAAGTGCAGGCAACACGCTTAGAGAATAAGAAGTAAAGCGTCCAAACCAATGCGTAGAAGGTCGTTCGAATCGCACTCGTCGTATTAAAACTTGCATCAAAGAAAGCCATCAAAAGCGCAATCGAGATTGGCCCCACAACCCACAAAATCACGATCGTTTGCTTTACCACCGATGCATTACGCTAACAGGTATTGTCTGA
>CABSHY010000056.1 GCA_902477615.1 uncultured Sutterella sp. | reverse complement strand
CGGCAGAAGAATTGACCCTGACGGTTAATACTCAACCCGCTCTTTTGACGGCCTCGACTGCCATGTATGAAGCATGGAAAGCCCAAGGCGGCCCGATTCCTTCTGTGATGGCAGGTCACTCTTTGGGTGAATACTCCGCTTTGACGGCTGCCGGCGTTTTCACCATTGCTGAAGCGGTGAAGTTGGTTCGATTCCGCGCTCAAACGATGCAAAACGCCGTGCCCGTGGGTGTCGGTGGTATGGCCGCCATTTTGGGTTTAACCGATGAAGTTGTGCAAGAAGTTTGCCAAGCCGCAAGCGCTCACGGTGTGGTTGAAGCAGTGAACTTTAATTCGCCCGGTCAAGTTGTCATTGCCGGCGTTAAAGAAGCGGTGGAAGCCGCTTGCGCTATGGCCAAAGAAAAGGGTGCTAAGCGCGCATTGATGTTGGCGGTTTCTGCACCATTTCACTCTTCCATGATGAAGCCCGCTGCTGATGCCTTGCGCGAACGCTTAAAGGCAACGCCGATGAGTAAGCCCGCCGTTGATGTGATTGCCAATATTGACGTCGCGGTTCACGCTGAGACCGATGCTATTGTTGAAGCTTTGGCTCAACAAGCCGCGGGCGCCGTTCAATGGGTCAAGACCATTGAGTCTTTCAAAGCACAAGGCGTGACGCACGTGGTTGAATGCGGCCCGGGTCGTGTGTTGGCCGGCTTAATTAAGCGTATTGATTCATCCATCGTTGTGATGAACATCAACTCTGAAGAATCTTTGCAATCTGTTTTGGCTGAAGTCAAAGCCCTTTAAGGAATATTTTGATGTCTATTTTTACCAATGATGCTTTAGCCGGTGAAGTCGTTTTCATTACCGGTGCTTCTCGCGGTATCGGTGCCGGTATTTTGGATCAATGCTTGGCAGCCGGTGCAACGGTGATCGGCACGGCAACGAGCGAGTCCGGTGCCAAGGCCATTACGGATAAAATCGCTGCCGCCCAAGGTAAGGGCTGTGGTGTTGTCTTAAATGTGACGGATGCTCAACAGTCTGAAGAACAATTGGAAGCCGTCGCTAAAGAATACGGTGCCGTGACCGTGTTGGTTAACAACGCCGGTATTACGCGTGACGGTTTAGCCATGCGTATGAAAGATGAACAATGGCAAGAAGTCATTGATACGAATTTGACGCCGGCATTTCGCTTAAGCCGTATTGTGATGCGCGGGATGATGAAGGCCCGTCGCGGTCGTATCATCAATATCGTGAGTGTGGTGGGCAGCATGGGTAATGCCGGTCAAGCCAACTACGCAGCTGCTAAAGCGGGCGTTGCCGGTATGACGCGCGCTCTTGCTCGCGAATTAGCTCCGCGCAATATTACGGTTAACTGTGTGGCTCCGGGCTTTATTGAAACGGATATGACAGCCGCATTGCCGGAAGACCATCGTGCCGCTTTAATGGCACAAATTCCCTTGGGTCGCCTCGGACAAACGGATGATATCGCTCAAGCCGTTTTGTACCTTGCTTCGCCCGCTGCAGCCTATGTGACGGGGGTTACGTTGCATGTCAACGGTGGCATGTACATGGTATAGCTAAGGGCCATTTGCACTAAAAAGTGTGCAAATGGGCATGGCTCTGATAAAATAGGGGAAATTTCATTTTTACAATGCAGTTTCCCTTTTTTTGGGGACTGTGTTGATTAAGTATTTATCAAGGAGACTTATCAAATGAACGACATCGAACAACGTGTCAAGAAGGTTATCGCCGAACAATTGAACATCAATGAAGCTGATATCAAGAACGAATCCGCTTTCATCGAAGACCTCGGTGCTGACTCTTTGGATACGGTTGAGTTGGTTATGGCTTTGGAAGATGCCTTCAAGGTTGAAATCCCCGATGATCAACAAGAAAAGTTGCGTACGGTTCAACAAGCCATCGATTTCATCCAATCCACGGCTAAGTAATCGTAACCATCGTTAGATGGCTCCCCGCTGTAAACGCCTAATCCATAGGGTCGTTTAGGCGGGGATTCTTTTTTGAAGTCTATTTGAAAATTTTCGGAGAGTATTCATGCGTCGTGTAGTCGTGACGGGGATCGGGATGGTTTGCCCGATCGGTAATGATGTCCAAACGAGCTGGGAAAATGCTTTGGCCGGTAAGTCCGGTATCACTAACATCACCGCTTTTGATGCAAGCAACTTGGGCTGCCAAATTGCCGGTGAAGTGAAGGACTTTGATATTGCAGAGTATTTGAATCCCAAAGAAGCTCGTCGTTATGACCGCTTCTTGCACTTTGGTGTAGCCGCCGGTGTTCAAGCCATTCGCGACAGCGGCATGGATTTGGAAAAAGAAGACTTGACGCGCTTCGGTTGCTGCGTGGGTTCCGGTATCGGTGGTTTGCCGATGATCTGTGAAAACCAACACGCTTGTGACGAACGTGGTCCGCGGCGTGTTTCGCCCTTTATGATTCCGGGCTCCATCATCAACATGATCTCCGGTCAATTGTCCATCATGTTTGGCTTGAAGGGCCCGAACTTGGCTCACGTGACGGCCTGTACGACGGGTTTGCACTCCATCGGTGAAGCCAGCTGGATCATCCGTCGCGGTGACGCTGACATGATGGTGGCGGGGGGCGCCGATAGCGACATCAGCCCCGTGGGCGTTGCTTCCTTTGACAACATGCACGCCTTGAGCCGTCGCAATGACGATCCCGCTCACGCTTCGCGTCCGTTTGATAAGGATCGTGATGGCTTTGTGATGGGTGAAGGCTCCGGTTGCGTGGTGTTGGAAGAATACGAACACGCCAAGGCCCGTGGCGCCAAGATCTACGCCGAACTCGTGGGTTACGGCTTAACGAGCGACGCTTATCACATCACGACGCCGAGCACGGACGGCCCGACGCGTTGCATGCAAGCTGCTATGAAGCAAGCCGGTGTGACGCCTGATCAAATTGATTATTTGAACGCTCACGGAACGTCCACGAGCGTGGGTGACGTCAACGAAACGAAGGCCATCAAGGCTGCTTTTGGTGAAGCAGCCTCTCATGTGGTCGTCAATTCTACGAAGTCCATGACGGGTCACTTGTTGGGTGGTGCCGGCGGTATTGAATCGGTCTTTACGATTTTGGCCGTGAAGAACCAAATTTCGCCTCCGACCATCAATATCAATGAATTGGATCCGGAATGCGATTTGGACTACTGTGCCAATGAAGCTCGTCCGATGGAAATCCGCTACGCTATGAAGAACTCCTTCGGCTTTGGCGGCACCAACGGTACGTTGATCTTTAAGCGTTTCGAAGAGTAAGATAATCAATAAGTCAGAAGGTCAAGTGCGTGGCTCTTGACCTTTTCTTGCACACTACAAAAAGGATTGTCATGGATATTCGCAAAGACAATGAGATGTACATGCAAATTGCCCTTTTAACGGCAAAGCGCAGCTATGCGCAACGTTTGAAAGTGGGTTGCGTGATCGTGAAAAATCATTCCATCATTTCGTTTGGTTGGAACGGTATGCCCACGGGCTATGACAATTGTTGCGAGATGGAAGTCGACGGTAAGTTGGTGACGCGCCCTGAGGTGCAGCACGCTGAACTCAATGCCATCGCCAAGCTTTGCGAAAACGGTTACTCTTCTAAGGGAGCTTCAATCTTTATTTCGCACAGTCCTTGCATTCACTGCTCACTTTTGATTCAAAAGTGTGGCATCACGCATGTGTACTATCACGAGGCTTATCGAGACGATGCCGGTATTCAATTTTTAAGAAAGGCCGGCATTTACGTCGAGCAACTTTAATCATTGATCGTCGGTTTCTTGAGAACGCTCCGCATTGTCGGGGCGTTTTTTCTTGGAGAGTTCGTCACCGAGTTTCTTACCTTCTTCGTAGCCCGCACGAAAGTCTTCGAACGCTCTTTTGTAGAGGTACGCGAAGATCGCAATGGCAGCAACAATGACGATAAAGTAACGCATGGTAAGAAAGGTTTGGTGACAATAGTCAAAGATTAACACAAATCCTTTGTTTTTCTTGCGAAAAAAGAGGGTTTCCTTGTAGGCAAAAAGCCCTAATCAACCATTGAAAAATGGTAAAATGAATAGCTTTCGGATTAAAGGGAAAGGCAGTTAAGAACAGCCGGTTTTCCCATTGGTCCGGTCTTAACAAAAATTGTTCGGAACTGAAAAAGTTTTTTATGCAAAATATTCGCAATTTTTCCATCATTGCCCACATTGACCACGGTAAGTCCACGTTGGCTGACCGCATCATTCATCGTTGCGGTGGCTTGAGTGATCGTGAAATGGAGTCTCAAGTGTTGGACTCGATGGATCTCGAAAAAGAACGCGGCATTACGATTAAGGCTCAAACGGCAGCTTTGAAGTACAAGGCTCAGGACGGTCAAGTCTATGAATTGAATTTGATCGATACCCCGGGGCATGTGGACTTTTCTTACGAAGTTTCCCGTTCTTTGAGCGCCTGTGAAGGGGCTTTATTGGTGGTTGACGCCACGCAAGGCGTGGAAGCTCAAACGGTGGCTAACTGCTACACGGCCATTGATTTAGGCGTGGAAGTGCTTCCGGTGCTCAATAAGATGGACTTAAATAGCGCCAATCCGGATGCCGCCAAGGAAGAAATTGAAGATGTGATCGGGATCGACGCAACGGACGCGGTGGCCTGTTCTGCCAAGACCGGTATGGGCGTTGATGAAATTCTTGAGCGCATTGTGCGCGATGTGCCGCCGCCCAAGGGTGATGAAGAAGCTCCTCTTCAAGCGTTGGTGATCGACAGTTGGTTCGATAACTACGTGGGTGTGGTGATGTTGGTGCGTGTCGTCAACGGTCGTTTAAAGCCCAAGGATAAGATTTACTTGATGAGTACCGGTGCCAACCACTTGGTTGAGCAAGTCGGTAAGTTTACGCCCAAGTCAACGAGCTGCTCTGAATTGGTGGCTGGCGAAGTGGGCTTTGTGATCGCAGGCATTAAGGAATTGAAGGACGCTCGTGTGGGCGATACCATCACGTTGGTCAATAAGATGGCCACCCAACCTTTGCCTGGCTTTAAGGAAGTCAAGCCCCAGGTGTTTGCCGGTCTCTATCCGGTTGAATCCAACCAATACGAAGCCTTGCGTGACGCGTTGACGAAGTTGCAACTCAATGACGCCGCTTTGCAATTTGAACCGGAAGTCTCTCAAGCCTTGGGCTTTGGTTTCCGTGCCGGCTTCTTGGGCCTTTTGCACATGGACATCGTTCAAGAGCGTCTTGAACGTGAATATGACATGGACTTGATCACGACGGCGCCGTCCGTGGTTTATGAAGTCTTAAAGACCGATGGCGAATTGTTGCAAGTTGAAAACCCGTCTAAGCTTCCCTCGCCCGACAAGATTGCCGAAATTCGTGAACCGATTGACCGTGTGACGATTTTTGTCCCTGATGAGTATGTCGGTACGGTGATGAAGCTCTGTAACGAAAAGCGTGGCGTGCAAACGAATTTGGCCTATCACGGACGTCAAGTGCACTTGACCTATGAGTTGCCGTTGGCTGAAATCGTGTTGGACTTCTTTGATCGCTTGAAGTCTTTAACGCGCGGTTATGCCTCCATGGACTATGAATTCTTGGAATATCGTGCCGCAGACGTCGTAAAGGTTGATATTCTTATCAATGGGGATCGAGTGGATGCGTTGTCTTCCATCATCCACCGTTCGAATTCTGTACACCGCGGTCGTGAGATTGTGACGCGTTTGCGCAGTTTGATTCCGCGTCAAATGTATGACGTCGCCATTCAAGCTGCCATTGGTGCCAACATTATTGCTCGTGAAAACGTTAAGGCCTTGCGCAAGAACGTGTTGGCCAAGTGCTACGGTGGTGACATCACGCGTAAACGCAAGTTGTTGGAAAAGCAAAAAGCCGGTAAGAAGCGCATGAAGCAAGTGGGTTCTGTGGAAATCCCGCAAGAAGCCTTCTTGGCCATTTTGCAAGTTGATGATAAATAAGAGGCCTTGTTGTGAATTTTTCTTTCTTTTTATTGGTGCTGACGATTGTCACGGGGATTCTTTGGGTTCTCGACAAGTTTAAGTGGGCACCGGATCGCATCAAGCGCGCCAAGGCCGCTGTTGCTCAATTTGACGAAGATAATCGCACGGCCATTGACCGTGGTGATATCAGCGTGATTGGTGAGAGTCAAAGCCTGTATAACAAGTTGGCCGCCCAACCGAAATGGATGGAATGGACGGGAGCATTGTTCCCGGTCATTTTCTGTGTGTTTATTGTTCGCTCTTTCATTGTTGAACCCTTCCGTATTCCGTCGGGCTCGATGTTGCCGACCTTGCATGTGGGTGACTTTATTGCGGTCAATAAATATGAATACGGTATGAAGTTCCCGGTTTTGAATTGGCAAATTACCGAAGGGGCAGAGCCCAAGCGTGGTGAGATTGCCGTTTTCAAGTATCCGCTTGATCGCAACGTTGATTTTATTAAGCGCGTTGTCGGTGTGCCGGGTGATGAAATCCGCTACGTTGGTAAGAATCTTTATGTTAACGGCGAACTTCAAGGCAAGGTCGAAGACGGTACGTTCTTTGATAAAGACACGTACACCGACTTTACGAAGTACGAAGAAACGTTAAATGGCGTCAAGCACGCAATGATTGAAAATCCGAAGATGCCTTCCATGGCTCGTCCTGTGTACGGTCATAACGGGTTGGAACATTGTGTGTACAGTCGAGGTGACCTTGTTTGTAAGGTACCGCAAGGTTATTACTTCATGATGGGGGATAACCGAGACAATTCTGCCGATAGCCGCTTCTGGGGCTTTGTGCCTCGCGAAGACCTTGTGGGCCGGGCCTTTTTTATTTGGTTGAACTTTAGCGATTTGACCCGCATCGGTTCGCTCAAATAAGGAGAGTACACATGTTGCCGTTAGAGAGTTTGGAAGCGAAGATTGATTACATTTTCCAAAACAAAAATATACTCAAGCGCGCCGTCACGCATCGCTCGTTTGGTGCAGAAAACAATGAACGCCTTGAGTTTTTGGGCGACTCCGTCTTAAATTGCGTGATTGGTCAAGCACTTTTCTTACGAGACTCCCACTTCAATGAAGGGTCTTTGTCTCGTGTGCGAGCCAACTTGGTCTGCCAAGATGCCTTGGCTGAAATTGCCAATCGTTTGGTTTTGTCGGACTACCTTCGTTTAGGTGAAGGTGAGATGAAAACGGGGGGCGCTCATCGTCCTTCGATTCAGTCCGATGCGATGGAAGCCATTTTCGGCGCCATCATGACCGAGAGCGGTTTTGATGCTGCCAAGCGCGTGATTCTTCGTCTTTATGAACCAGTACTCTCACAATTAACGCCAGAGCGTATGGGCAAAGACAGCAAGACTTTATTGCAAGAATTCTTGCAAGCGCACCACTTGGGACTGCCCGAGTACCACGTGATTGACGTTCGCGGTGCTGCGCACGATCAAACGTTTGAAACCGAATGCCAAATCAAGAAATTAAATATCGCTGTGCG
>CABSHY010000055.1 GCA_902477615.1 uncultured Sutterella sp. | reverse complement strand
GAGTTTACTTTCTTTTATACGAAAATACTAATGTTATATGGTACTAGAGATTTCGTTAAATTTCGCAAACTTATGATAAGTGTCACATCTTAGGCAAATATACCTAGAAGAATTTGCGTTTTTAACTAAAATTTGATCCACTTTTTGGAAGATTTTTTCTTTCTCACATTTTCTTTTTGAGGTCTTAAATGCTCCAACATCAGTACTATGGCAACTTCACAAAAGAAGAATTTGAAGCTTTGCCTGAAATCCTTCAACGCTTCTTGTCCTATACGCAATACAACACAACGAGTAATCCGCATAGTGACACCTTGCCCTCTACGCCAGAGCAAATGGCCTACGCACATCTTTTGAAAGCCGAATTTGAAAGTGTGGGTATTAAAGACTGCAAAGTCACCGACAAAGGCATTGTCTACGCATGGGTACCTGCTTCAGAAGGATTGGAAACTGCGCCGGCCTTGGGGCTCATTGCTCACATGGACACGTCTCCTGAAGCGAGCGGCGAACCCGCCCAATGGAAAGTCATTGACTATAAGGGCGGAGACATTGTTTTAAACGAAGAAAAGGATATCGTTCTAAAGCTTGAACGCTTCCCCGAAGTCGCTAAATACGCAGGCCAACCCTTGGTCGTGACGGACGGCACCACGCTTTTGGGTGCAGACGACAAAGCCGGTATTGCCGTGTTGGTGCAATTGGCGAAATACTTCGTAGAGCACCCTGAAGTGGCCCACGCAAAGCTATGCTTTTGCGTAACGCCCGATGAAGAAATCGGTCGTGGCACTGCCGGCTTTGATCCGGAAGAATTTGGGGCTGACTATGCCTATACGATCGATGGTAGCGAAGTGGGCGGTTTTGATACCGAAACCTTTAATGCTGCAATGGTGACGGCTCACTTTGAGGGTTTAAACGTTCACCCGGGTTCAGCAAAAGACAAAATGGTCAACGCCATTCGTATGGCGATGGACTTCTTAAGCCGTTTCCCGACCGAAAGTATTCCGGAAAAGACGTGCCGCTACGAAGGATTCTTCCATCCGATTGGCATCACGGGTGCCGTTCGTGGTGTTGATGTTCGAATGCTCATTCGTGACCATGACAACACCAAGTTTGAAGACCGTAAGGCTTACGTGCACAAAGTGGCTGAAGAAATGAATAAGGTGTGGGACGGTCGTGTGACCGTAACGGTTAAAGACCAATACTACAATCTTATGAATTACTTAAAGGACTATCCGGTCGTTTGCGACATCGCTCGTGAAGCGTTCCGTCGCGAAGGGTTGGAGATTGTTGAAAACCCGGTGCGTGGTGGCTCTGACGGTTGCCAAATCTCCAAGATGGGCGTGCCCACGCCGAACTTCTTCACGGGTGGCTTAAATTTCCACGGCGTCTACGAATGTTTACCGGTTAAGTCTTTGCTTCGTTCTTATGACATTGCCAAGCGTTTGTGCGAAATGTCCTCAGAAGTAAAAACATTAAAATAATCACTTTTCTGATCAGACAAAAAACTCGGTGGATTTTTAGGTTCACCGAGTTTTTTCAATTAGAGCATGATCAGCACACTGACGATCGGAATGCTTGCTGCTACCGACAAGGAATTAAAGTTGGCCGCCATCTTCACATCGCACTTGGCTTTAATAGAGAAAATCATCGCCACGGCAGGAATCGGTGCAAACGCCAAAATGGCCAACGCACGACGAATTTCTTCATCAAATGGCAACAAGTAATAAAACGCTGCTGAAATAATAGCCGAGAAAAGAAAACGAACAAAAAGTAGCTTAAACAGATCAATGACTTGTTCGCGACGCATGATGAGATTAATCCCCTGCCCGATCATGATCATCGCTAAAAAGGCGTTGGCATTAGCGCCGATTCGTGCCACGTCCAACACCGCCTTCGGGAAAGACAAGTGCAAGAGGGCCATGGCCATCATGACGGCATAAGCCCAAATGGGACCCGATGTGGCTAAGCGGGAAAGTATGCTCTTAGCGTAGTCCCAACGTGAGCCTTCAGAACCCACCGCAATGGAGTACGTTGTCCCCGTGCACATCAAGGCGTTACCGATATCAAACATACAAATCGATAAAAAGCCCAAGGGAGACAAAAAGCTTTGCAAGAAAGGCATGGCAAAAGTGCCGATGTTGTAGCCGGCCAAGTTAATGGCTGCAAAGGTACGTGCTGTCGGATTTTTACGTTGCCAGACCATACCCACCACAACCATCACGAGGTTAGCAAGAATGCCTAAGAAAATCAGACCGAAAAAGCTTGCTTTCATCTCAATGCCATTAAGACTCACCATCACCAAACAAGGCAACGTCACATAAAGCAAAAGACCCGAAATCGCATGAACGGTGTCGGCCTTGAGCACATTACAGCGACGAAGGATGTAGCCCAAAACAATGAAGGCAACAAAGCCAGCAATTTTTGCCAAAGCTTCCATTTCAATACACATCTAAAAAGAGAGAACAAAATTTTACGCCTTCACTCACGCTTAACACGAAAGCACTGTAAACTTTCCTAAGGTTTTGGATTTAGTTTATGTCAATTTTTAGTACACCTGTCACCGACACCGAGACGCTTGAACTCAATCTCAAGCGCCCCTACTTTATTTCTGACTTGCACCTAGATGTTAGTCGTCAAAAGGACTTTGCATGTTTTTCACGTTTCATTCGTGAGCATCAAGATAATTTTGATGAACTCGTCATCTTGGGGGACTTCTTTGATTATTGGGTGGGCGATGACGCCATTGACACGGCGCATGACTATGTTGACGTGTTGCGTGAACTCTCCCAAAACAAAAAACTTTTCATCATGCACGGCAATCGAGACTTTATGCTCGGGGGCAAGTTTGCCCAAGCTATTGGTGCGACACTCCTAACTGATCCCTCAAATGCCGTCATCTGCGATAAGCACTATCTTTTATCACACGGCGATATTTGGTGTACACGCGATTCAGATTATCAAAAGGTGCGAGCTCGCGTGCGATCTTTTGCTTGGCAATGGTTTGTTTTGCGCCTGCCCCTTGCAAAGCGCTTAGACATTGCCCGAAACGCCCGAAATAAAAGCCAAGAGAAGAAAGTGGAAAAACCCGTTGAAGTGATGGATGTTGTTAACGATGCTATTCTCACTCATTGCTCGAAAGATACCGTTGGCATTATTCATGGTCATACGCACCGTCCCGGCCAATACCCCGTCTCCGATACGGTTAGTCGTTGGGTCATTCCGGATTGGCGCCATGGAGAGGATAATGATCTTACACTCGGGTTCATTACTTTTGAAAATGGTGAACCTTGCATTGAAATGGCAACCTATGACGCCAAGGAGATTGCAAAATGAGTAAACAATCTTTTCGCACGTCTTATAAAGTCGCGGCCGTCCTTTTAACGACGTTAACGCTGTCGGCTTGCGCAACACCCACGGTGACAACGCAAGTGCAGATTTCCTCTCGCTTATCCATGGCTCCCACGCTTGATAACCCCAATCTTCGACCAATGCCCGACTGGGGTCACACCGTTGCCATTGTGCCCGGTGCCAGCACGAAGAGCATGGATCCGACTTACGAAGCCATTAAAGAGTCTGTAAAGGCTATGCTTTTTGCGGCGAAATTTGAACCGATTGAGGGCAACAAACGCTCTGACTACAAACTCTCAATTGATTGGTCTCTTAAACCCTCTCGCAAGATTGAAGAAGTCGAAGAAGTGCCCGTAATGATGCCAGGCCCCATCATTTGGAATCCCCGCTACCATCATTACCATCGTATGGGCATGGAAACCGTTTGGGTCAGCCAAGTGCGCCATGTTCAGCTCTACATGCGAACGCTCACCTTAAATCTCTACGAAGGTAAAGACAAGACTCCGGTTTATACCGCGACCGTCTCTCATGAGTCCCGATGCAAACAATACCGCGATGCTATTCCGTACCTTGTGCACGCAGGGATTAATAATCTCTACAGCCCCAACGGAACGCAAAAGTTAGAAACGGTTGAAGCGGTGACGGAAATCTGTCGTTAATTGTTATGCAAAAAGTTGCCATTATTACCGGGGCGTCGAGCGGTCTTGGCGCTGAATTTGCCAGAAGTTTGTCCGCCCAAGGCTATCGTTTACTTCTGATTGCCCGACGTGAAGAAAAGCTTCAAGAAGTCGCACAATCGATTCATACAATCGCAGACATATTGCCACTGGATTTAACCGAAGTCGATGCTTGTAAAAAGGTTGTTGACTACTTAAATACTCACGAACTTCAACCTTCACTTCTCATCAATAATGCAGGATTTGGAGCGTTTGACACCGCTTTAGAGATTGACATCAACAAACAAGAAGCGATGATTGACCTTAACGTCAAAGCGCTCACGAAACTCGCATTAACCATTGCGGCCTTGATGAAAGAAGCGCATGGGGGACAGATTCTCAATGTGGCTTCCATTGCCGCCTTTTGCCCTTGCCCCAATCTGGCAGTCTACGGCGCCACGAAAGCATATGTCCTCGCCTTTACGGAAAACCTTGCCGCCGAACTTCACCCCTTTGGGATCACCGTCACGGCATTATGTCCCGGCCCCGTTCGCACCGACTTTTGGTCGGTTGCGGGCGTTGATCGTACACAGTCGTTTGATTTTTGCATGAGTGAGGCAAAAGACGTTGTTCGCGATGGCCTTAAAGCGCTACAAAATGAAAAGCTCAGTGTGACATCGGGAATGCTGAATAAGACACTTTATGGCGTCATCCGCTGTGTGCCTAGAAGTCTTAGCCTTCGTGTTGCTCAAGCCATCATGAATACGGTTTTGAAAAAAAATAAAAGAATTTAACGAAAAGACTTGCATCTTTGAATCGAAGTCTGCATAATACTGACTCCGCAGTGCGCCGGTAGCTCAGTTGGATAGAGTACCTGGCTACGAACCAGGGGGTCGCGGGTTCGAATCCTACCCGGCGCACCAGACAATCCCAAATGCCCTAAAGGCATTTGGGATTTCCTTTTTCAAAATTCCTCATTTTCAATTCATCTCGTCACTCTTTTGCCCAATCCATTGACGGATCAAAGCAAAGGCAGACAAAACAGCCACCGGCAACATCTCGTGAATTTGGCGTCCAAAGGGATTAATTTGGATGATGTCCCCTAAGAAGCCGGAATATTCCGATTTTTTCTTTTCCAGTCGGTGTTTAAGTTCACGATCGGTCATCTTCATGTAGCGTTGGCGACGCAGTTTGCGATTCTTGGGCGACTGATCGGTCATGTTACTGCAAGCCAGAAGCGCTTCAATGGCTTCCATCCGAAGCTTCACTTTATGCACCAACTCCCCTTCCATCGCAAGCCCCGGTGACAAGAAAAACACATCACTATGGTTTTGGTGGTGATCAAACTGTACTTTGCGCTCAACGTCTGAGAGCTGTTTCATCACAACGTGTGATGTGTCCCCGTCATTGTCACTTACCACACAGAAGGGTTTTCTTAAGCTCATCGCCAAAAGTAAGAACGGTGAATAACTCTTTCCATCGACGCCGACAATCGTGATCCCGAACGCACTCGGGTCATCTCCAAAGTAGGCCTGAAACATCCCCCGAATCAATTGTTCTTCGGTCACCCCTTCCACAAACATCAAACCTCTGGCAAAAAGCACCTCACCTCTGAAGCGAAGGATTAAGCGCTTGAGCATCCGAACATCACTGGGATCCATCCTACGAGGCAACCAACGCACATCAATGCGATCACCGATCTTGGCCATTGAGCGAAAAGCCTGAGGCTCCACGACGGAGGCCACATAGGGAGAGTGGGTTGAGACAAGCAATTGATGAGACAAAGTCATCAACTGGCTCATTAACGTGCGTTGGGCATTGGGGTGCAAATGCGTTTCGGGCTCTTCGGCGGCCATTAAAATAAACAAGGGCCAGCCATGGGCTTTCGCTTGACGCATCAAACCTTCGACTAAAGTAATGGTTGAAAGCGTGACCAGCGTCTTTTGGCACCCCTGACCTTGTCGGGAAGGAACTGAGCCTTGCGTTTGATCGTTTCTCATAAAGTCAAAAAAGCGACCAATATTTTCAGCGTTTAAAGGCACGTCTTCCGGCAATGTGCTACCCGGCCCTTCTAAGGTTTCTGATAAGCGATTTAATATATCTCGCCAATCTTCGATGGGCGTTTGAGCGTATTGAGGGTGAGCTTCAAACTCTTCTTTGAGTTGCGAGAGAGCATTGTTGATAAAGGAACCCGGTCGATCTAGAGAAGCCTTTAAATCATCTTCGGCTTGCAGCATCACCATCTTGATGCAATCAATGGACTGATCTAATGCTTGACCTAGAATCTCCCGATCCCAATTGGTAAAGAGTGTCCGCGTTTTTTCAATCACTTGTTGCGCATCATTGCATGTAAAGCGCGTTCTGAAAGCAAAATACTCTCGACGGTGATGATCAGATTGAATCCCTGCGGGCAAGGCTTTTGCCCAGAGGGGTTCAAAGTAAGAAAGACGTTCCCCTTTATCATTGACCGGAACAAAACGCACATCAATCTTGATTTCATTGACGGTACTTTGATCGGCACGACGATGAAAGTCAGCACGCTTGACGCTAAGTTCATCGGTGAGCGCCAACTGCAACGCCTTAAGAACCGTGGTTTTACCACAGTTATTGGACCCAATCAAAACAGAGGTTTGCCCTAAGGGCATCTTCAATGATTGAATGCTTCTAAATCCGCTGATTCGTATTCTGTCAATCGCAATCATGAGTACATCCTACTGAGGTCTTTCTTTCATTTTGAACTATTTGCAAGAAAGTTTCTACCACCTGAAATTACAGGCTACAATGAAAGAAAAAAGGGGGAAAAACTTATGCCCGAATACAGAGAAATTGAAACCGTCACACAATTATTAGGATTAGTGACTGAACCCGGTCAAATTGACCGCCACGTCTTTCAAAATATCGACTTCACGGATTTGGCCGATTTGGCTTCCGAGTCCACTTACAGTAACTGTCTGTTCCTGGGGTGCAAGCTGCCAGAGGGCTTTACCAAGGGATTGGATAAAACCAATTTGATTTTCCCGCGCTTAGATGCCCCCTTTGATATCTATCGCAGTTACCTCTATTCGGCCAACTCCCTTTACGCGGGCTTTGATCCACGAGATGAGTCAACGATTAAAAACAGCTTAGACTACAAGGTTCATCAACACTACCTTGCCACCGGTCCAACCTCTAAGAACGTGAAAGAAACGCTTTCTCGCTATCTTCACGACCACTCAATGAGTAATGCCATCAAGGACTTTTTAGAGCCCTACCATGAGCGTCAAATCGTGGGAATTATGGGTGGACACGACCTCTTAAGAACCGATCCCTTTTATCGCCAAATTGTTTACCTCAGCAAACGCCTGACAGAGTTGGGCTTTATTATGGTTAGCGGTGGCGGTGCGGGTGCCATGGAAGCAACGCATTTAGGGGCGTGGCTTGCCGAGCGCACGGATAAGGAAGTCGAAGATGCTCTTGAAATTCTTTCCGCGGCGCCCGGTTGGCAAGACGCAGGCTGGCTCTCAAGCGCCTTTAGAATTCGTTTCCGCTATCCGCAAACGCACTTTATTAGCCTCGGTGTCCCCACCTGGCTCTATGGTCATGAACC
>CABSHY010000054.1 GCA_902477615.1 uncultured Sutterella sp. | reverse complement strand
AACATCGGCAACAATATCGTGAGCCATGCGGAAACTGATATGGTCATGTCGGACCAAATCGTTGGCTAACTCCGTTACGGTACAGAAGTTACCTTGAGCCATCTCAAGCATGCGTTCTTTTTTAATGGTCAGTCCTCGAACACTGATTTCCAACAGCTCACAGATGACTTTCATTTCCTCCAGGGCGGGGAAAAGATAGGTTAAAGCTTCGCCACAGACCTCTTCACTATGCGAATAAATGGTATTTTTCATAACATTTAACGAGCTGATAAAGAAGCCTTCAATATGGGCGGTCTTGGCTTTAATGCGTTCAAGAACCCAAGGGTTTTTCTTTTGCGGCATGATGGATGAGCAAACCGCACAACTGTCAGAGACTTCAATGTAGCCGTATTCGGGTGTTGACCATACGTAGAGGTCTTGGCAGAAACGACTGATGGTATTGGCTGAGATAGAAAGAGCCGCAAGAATATCTGTTGCAAAATCTCGAGAAGCAACACAGTCGATAGAGTTGTCCATCGGTTTGTCAAAACCTAACAAGTCAGACGTGTATTGTCTGTCAATCGCCCAAGTCGTTGATCCCATGGAACCGCCTCCGAGAGGACAAACGTTCAACCCTTCAAAGGTGTGAGCCAGTCGACGATAGTCGCGATCCATGGCATTGAGTATGCCCGAGCAATAGTGGGCAAACGTAATGGGTTCTGAGGGTTGCATATGCGTGTAGCCCGCAAAAACAGCCTCTTTATGTTGTTGGGCAACATCAATGATGGTTTGACGCATACGGTTATAAGCGTGACAGATATCAAAATAGATATCCCGCACAGATAAGCGTGCGCATGTGGCGTAAAGGTCGTTACGAGAACGAGCGGTGTGTTGTTGCCCTCCAATTTCGATGCCGACTTGTTCAATAAGATAAGCTTCTAGATTGAAATAGAAGTCTTCACGATCGGGTTCAATTTTAAATGTTGGAGCCTCGCCCATAGCTGCCATCTCGGCATTGCATTTCAAAATGGCTCTAGCCACCTCATTTCGAATAATTCCTTGCTTGGCCAGCATTAAGACATGGGCTTTGTTGCAGTCTAAAAAGGCTTGATAACGGTATTTGATGTCGTTACGAATACCAGGCTCAATGACATATTTGACAACGAGCGGATTTGGAGCCGCTTTAATTTTGCCTCTGTGAATCTTTTCAGCCATGGTATTTCTCCTAAAACAATTACGGTCAGCGCTAGCGATGAATATTCGTTTGGCTACTTAAACCATTATGAACCGATTGTTGTAATATGCATGAGCAAATGCAGAAAACTGAGGCAAACAAAATGAAAACTTTTCCAGACATCAATGCTTTGTCCATGTACGTGGCGTTAGTGAAAACGAAAAGTTTTAAAGACGCTGCAAAAGAGTGTGGCGTGACACCATCGTCCGTATCTCAAGCCGTTCGAGCGCTAGAAGAACAGTATCAGGTAGTACTCATTGATCGTTCTGTGCGACCCATTGGCGTGACGCTACAAGGTAGGAACTTTTTCAAGTCCGCTCTCACGATTGTTGAAAATGTCAAAGCGCTTAAGCAGTCGGTGCTTGTTGGAAGCGATTTTTACCCAAGTTTGAGATTAGGTGTCTCAGAATCTGTGAGCGCCACCATCATACCGTGGTTGTTGCCACAGCTTCGCAAAAAAGTACAAAACATCACCGTGACGACCGCGATGACGCATCGCCTCTCAGAAGGTTTTCTGCAGGACAATTTCGATATTTTTATCGGGCCCGTGTCTTTCACCGATGTCGATAACATTTATCGTCGACAAGTACTCTCAGAAAAATTTCTTTTAATTGCACCTCAGCAACAGGGCGACCTACCCAAAGAAAAGCGAGAGTTGACTGCTTTTTCGAGTTCGTTGCCTTATCTCACTTACAACCCAAGCTCTTGGGACAGCCAATTGACCGCACGATTTCTGAGAACTTTAGGTCTTGAGGCTTCTCGTACGCTTCAAGCGGAATCCTCTTCTACGTTGTTGGGACTTATTGCTCAAGGTCAAGGTTGGACGTTGATGCCGGCAACGAATCTCTTTATGGGGTTGGCTTTTGCCGACAGTGTCGCCATTCGTTCTTTAGCGGATGTGAATCTCGTTCGTCAACAATACGTTCTAACGCAATCCGAAGGTTTCCGACCGTTGGTTGATCAGATTGCTAATGACTATGCGGAAATTATGCAGACTCAGATCTTGTCTCAACTCAAGCATATCCATCCGACATTAGCGCATAGTGTCTCCCTAGTTAAGTAACTCTTAATTTGTGAGTTAGTTTCTCTAATATTTTGAGCAATCAATACAGTTCAGCTTCACAATGGTGTGAGTTAAACAAATTTCGCAAGGAGCGAACATGTCTACTCGCATCGAAAGAGATTGTCTCGGGGAAATGGAAATTTCCAACGATTGCTACTACGGTATTCAAACCCATCGAATGCTGAAAGTCTCGGGCGCAGCCCATATGCCCATTGTGTTTTATCCGGAAATTTTCCGTGCATTGGCACAAATCAAAAAAGCTTGCGCTCAAGCCAATGCCGAAGTCGGCGCCATGAAGCCTGAAATCGCTCAAGCCATTGCCAAAGCTTGTGATATGACGATGGATGGCAGTTTCGATGATCAGTTCCCGCTAGATATGTGGCAAGGCGGTGGCTACACGTGCCTTAACATGAACATGAACGAAGTCTTGGGCAATATGGCCAATGAATTGATGACGGGCAACAAAGGTCAAGAAACCGTTCACCCCAATACGCATGTCAATATGGGGCAATCCACGAACGACACGATTCCGTCAGCAACTCACTTGGCGTGCTTACCGATGATTGACAGCATCATCACCGGTGTCGAAGCCCTTCAAAAAGCATTTGAAGTTAAAGCAGACGAATTCGCCGATGTGGTGAAAGTCGGTCGCACTTGCTGGCAAGATGCTCTTCCCTTGACGCTTGGTCAAGAATTCGGTGGCTACGCCAGTTTAATGCATCGCACTGCTCAAAAGTTTAAGCGTATCCGTCCGGAATGCTTAGAACTTGTCATGGGTGGTACCGCTGTCGGTACGGGTTTGTCTGCCGCTCCCGGCATGAAGGAAGCCTTTTACCGCCATATCTCTGAAAACTTAGGTGAAGATGTTCGTCCGATGGATAACCTCTTTGACGGTTTCCAAAACAGTGATTTGATGGTGAGCCTTTCTGCTTTGGTGAAGGAACTTGCTTGCAGCTTGAGCAAAATCAGTAAAGACCTTCGCCTGATGAGCAGTGGCCCTCGTGCCGGTTGGACGGAAATTGTCGCCCGGAAGCTCTATCATGCCGGGGAAAATCAATCCGACCGTTCCTGAAATGGTGATTCAAATTGCGCATCAAGTGGTGGGCAATGATGTGGCCATCTCTATGGCTTACGATGAAGGAGAGTTGGACCTTAATGTTTGGGATGCAACGTTTTATAAGTGCTTGTTTGAAAGCATGCGTTTAGTCTCTGAAGAACTTGTGATTTTGCGCCGTGATTGCGTTGAGGGCATTAAGGCAAAACGAGAACGCTGCCAAGAAGAAGCCGAAGGCTCGATTGCTTTGTCGACGGTCGTGGCTGCATCTTTGGGTTACCCGGAAGGTGTACGTGTTGCTCACTACGCTGAAAAGCATGGCGTGACGGTGAAGGAAGCCGTTTTGGCCATGAATTTGATGACTGAAGAGGAAGCTCAAATTTTGCTAGATCCCATCATTATGACTGATCCCGCAAAAATGGCGCCGGCGATTGCTCAATTTAAGAAATTGAAAAATAAGATTTAGTTTTTAAAAACTCAGCTGGAATGAAAAAGAGGCGCTCCAACGGAGTGCCTCTTTTCGTAATAAACGTTCGGAAAACCGACTGTCTATTAGGCCTTCTTGGCCATGTTGGCGTACTTGGCGCGGAACTTTTCAACGCGGCCAGCTTCAACGATACGCGTTTGAGCGCCCGTGTAGAACGGGTGGCTTTCAGAAGACGTATCCAACTTGATCAACGGATAGGTCACGCCATCAATTTCAACGGTTTCTTTCGTTTGAACCGTAGACTTGATGATGAAGGTCTTGTTGATGGACAAGTCGCAGAAAGCAACTTCACGATATTCCGGGTGAATACCTTGTTTCATTGTTAAATTTCCTAATAAAGAGTCAGGCGTCTGGAGTGGCCTTGCGCACCTGCCTTTATCAGTAAAGGTCTTAAAGCGGGCATGCCAAACTGCGTTTCCGACAGAAGACCGAAATTATCCGATATTTTTCAATAAATTGCAAGGCGCTGAAAGAGTCTTCCAGCGCCTTGTGAGAGGTGCGTTTTTGAGGCTAAACCTCAAAGTCGGGCGAATTAACCGCCGCGACGCATCAAATCAAAGAAGTCTTGATTGGTCTTGGTGTTCTTCAAGCGTTCGAGCAAGAATTCCATGGCTTCGACTTCGTCCATGTCGCTCAAAAGTTTTCTCAAGATCCAAACCTTTTGCATCACGTCTTGCTTCAAGAGCAATTCTTCTCGGCGGGTGCCGGAGCGCAAAACGTTGATAGCCGGGTAGATACGCTTTTCAGCCAAGCGGCGTTCGAGGTGAACTTCCATGTTACCCGTGCCCTTGAATTCTTCATAGATCACGTCGTCCATGCGGCTGCCGGTATCGACCAAAGCCGTAGCGATAATCGTCAAAGAACCGCCTTCTTCCAAGTTACGAGCGGCACCGAAGACGCGCTTGGGACGGTGAAGGGCGTTGGCGTCCACGCCACCGGAGAGCACACGACCGGAGGTCGGCATCACGTTATTGTAGGCACGAGCCAAACGGGTGATGGAGTCCAACAAGATGATGACGTCTTTCTTGCTTTCGGCCAAGCGCTTGGCCTTTTCAATCACCATTTCCGTAACTTGAACGTGGCGAGAGGCCGGTTCGTCAAAGGTCGAAGCAACGACTTCACCTTGAACGGTGCGTTGCATATCGGTCACTTCTTCCGGACGTTCGTCAATCAAGAGAACGAAAAGCACGCAGTCAGGGTGGTTGGCCGTGATGGCGTGAGCAATGTGTTGCATCAAAACGGTCTTACCGCTCTTGGGAGATGCAACGATCAAAGCACGTTGGCCCTTACCGATCGGAGCGATCATGTCAATCACACGACCCGTGAGGTTTTCATCACCACGGATATCGCGTTCTAACACCAAGTGTTCATCCGGGAACAAGGGCGTTAAGTTTTCAAACAAGATGCGATGCTTGAGGTTTTCCGGCGGCAAGCCGTTAACCTTTTCGACTTTCACCAATGCGAAATAGCGTTCGCCTTCCTTCGGCGTACGAACTTCCCCTTCAATGGAGTCACCCGTGTGGAGATTGAAACGACGGATTTGAGACGGGGAGATGTAGATGTCGTCGGTGCTGGCAAGGTAAGACGTTTCAGGACTACGTAAGAAACCGAAACCGTCGGGCAACACTTCAAGTGTGCCATCACCGAAAATTTGTTCACCCTCTTTGGCACGCTTTTTCAAAATGGCAAACATTAATTCTTGCTTGCGCATACGGTTGGCGTTTTCGATGCCAAGTTCAAGAGCCCAGTCAAGGAGCTTGGAGACGTGCAGGGATTTGAGTTCAGAAAGATGCATAACGAAATAGTACGTAAGTACTTATAACTAAAAGCAAATTGAAAAGTCGAGCAAGGGTATGAAACCGAAGCTGCGTTACTGATCGTGATTGAAAAAAGGATTTTTTGCGATAAGAAAATAAATGGGGCCGATGACCGACCCCATGCATCGCGAGATGTATTTTAGATGAATTGTTTCAAAAAGTCTTCTAATTGAGAATAACCCATGCCACCGGTTTGTTGGTGAACTAACTCACCGTCCTTGTAGACGGCCAACGTCGGGATGGAACGGATGCCTAATTTGGCAGCGTATTCTTGAGCTTCATCGACGTTATATTTGGCAATGCGCAATTGACCGGCAAATGCGTCAGCGGCCTTTTCAAGGCTCGGAGCCAAAGCACGGCAAGGACCGCACCACGGTGCCCAGAAGTCAACCACCACAACGCCTTGAGCCACTTCGGCTGCATAGTTGCTGTCGTCAAGATGAATAATGTTACTCATAGTCATATACCCCTATCAAAGGTGTTCAAAAATTCGATAGTCCAACTTTAAACGATTTTGATCGAATTTGTATGTAGAAAAGTTTCCAATTATGGCATTGATTGTTTTAGTCTAAGGCGCATTTTCAAGTTGGTGTGAATTTTTGAGATGGGGAAGATTGAACTTTTGCGGGAATGTTTGGTAAACTTCGCCTCGGCGGGTCCCCTCGCATGTATTCGTCGTTAACCTGGTCAGGTCGGGAACGAAGCAGCCATAGCGAACTGAATGCAGTGCCGAGGATAAGGCTCGCCATCTTCATTTTTAAGAAAACCTTTAATAATTAAAGTGTTAGCTTAAAAAGAAGTTGGTCAACAAGATCAACTTATCGGAGACAGTTCGTGACCATCCTGTCTATAAATAAAACTACGGGAGAATGAAGGATTCTTCTATTGTGGGAGTATCCTTATTTTTTTTGTCCGCTCTGTCGCCTCTATTAAATTGTTTTGAGGTGCAGTCTTTGTCAAACCCCATATATTGTTGTGCGGAAAAACTTTCGTACAAAGAAAAACTCAGTTTAAGTTTCGCTGAGTTTCAACTACTTCTTCAATCGGTTCCTACCGTTACGTTTACGTTATTTGTTGCTGCCGTTTTTTCAATGAACTTGATGGCCAACAAAAGCATTGACGTTCCCTTTGATTGGCTGGCGCTAGATTGTGGCATGATCGTTTCGTGGTTTGTGTTTCTTGTTTTGGATGTCTTGACGAAACACTTCGGTCCCAAGGCAGCAACGCAACTATCCATCTTTGCAACGCTTTTGAATTTGGCGCTTTGTGGTGTTTTCTTTCTGGTGAGCATCATTCCCGGTACTTGGGGAGAAGCTTACGTCGAAGGCGGCGAGGCCTTAATTAATACGTCAATTAACAACACCTTCGGTGGAACGTGGTACGTGATTTTCGGCAGTGCAACGGCTTTCTTGATTGCTTCTTTTACGAATAACTTCATGAATTATTTTGTTGGTAAAGCCTTTAAACGTCATCCTAATGGGCCGGTTGCGTATTTTTGTCGTTCTTTAACATCGACGGCTTTCTCGCAATTCGTGGATAACTTTGTTTTTGCCTTTTTAGTAAGTCGCGTCTTTTTTGGTTGGTCGTTGGTGCAATGCTTTTCCTGTGCGCTTTTGGGCATGGTGGTAGAACTTTTGTGTCAAGTGCTCTTTTCTTGGTTTGGTTATCGTGTGAGCGAGAAATGGCGTAAAAATAATGTTGGAACGCCCTATTTGGGTCAGGTCGTTCCGGTTGCGAGGTAATTTTTAATGAAAGTGATGGTAACGGGAAGCAGTTGCGGTATTGGTAGAGCCATTGCCGAAGAGTTTTTAAAGCACGCCCATGAAGTGATCGGTTTGGATATTTTGCCTTCAAGCATTTCTCACGCTCAATACACGCATTTTGTGACCGATATTTTCTCAGGCGACTTACCCGAGATCGACGGAGTTGAAGGATTGGTTAATAATGCCGGTGTTCAAAATAGCGGTCGAGACATTGATGTGAACCTTAAAGGCACGATTCGAGTCACCGAACGCTATGCGATTCAAGACAAAATTAAAAGTGTTGTGTTTATTGCT
>CABSHY010000053.1 GCA_902477615.1 uncultured Sutterella sp. | reverse complement strand
GAACTATGCTCAAAAGCAAGGCTTTGACATCTGGGAATTCTTAAACGATGAAAAGACTGAACAAATTCACTTCATCGGTAAGGACATTATTTATTTCCACACGCTTTTCTGGCCGGTGATGTTGCACTTTGCAGGTCAACCCTACCGTGTGCCCGATAACGTTTTCGTTCACGGCTTCATGACCGTTGACGGTCGCAAGATGAGTAAGAGCCGCGGTACGGGTATCAGCCCCATGAAGTACCTTGAGCTCGGCATGAACCCGGAATGGTTGCGTTACTACTTGGCTGCCAAACTTGGCCCCACGTTAGATGACGTTGACTTCGGTAAGCAAGACTTCATCGCTCGTATTAACAGCGACTTGATCGGTAAGTATGTCAACATTGCTAGCCGTGCAGCGGGTTTCATCGTCAAGCGCTTTGACGGTCATGTGGCCGATGGCTTGGAAAATCATGAATTGGTCGTTCGTTTGCGTGACAACGTCGCTAACGTAGCCAAGTTCTACAACGACCGTGAATACGGTAAAGCCATTCGCTTGGCTATGGAAATGGCTAACTACGTTAACGAATACGTTGACCGTGAAAAGCCCTGGGATTTGGCTAAGGATGAAACGCAAAAGGCCAAGTTGCACGAAGTCTGCTCCGTTGCCTTGGAAACGTTCCGTCTCTTGACAACGATGCTCAAGCCCGTGTTGCCCGCAACCGCTGCTAATGTTGAAGCTTTCTTGGGTTGTGGCGAATTGACGTGGGATACGGCCGCTTGCGCATTAACGAGCGCCAACACGATCATGCCTTATAAGCACTTGATGCAACGCGCAGACATCAAGCAATTGGATGCTTTGGTGCCGGGCGTTCCCGAAGTGCCCGCAACGCCGGCTCCCGGTGGTGAAGAAATTGCTCCGGAAGTCACGATTGACGACTTCAATAAGCTCGACCTTCGTATCGCCAAGATCGTGAAGTGCGAACACGTTGAAGGCTCCACGAAGCTCTTACGCTTGACGGTGGACTTAGGCGAAGGCAAGACCCGTAATATTTTCTCCGGCATCAAGGCTTACTACGATCCGAAGGATCTTGAAGGTAAGTTGACGGTCGTGATTGCTAACCTTGCTCCGCGCAAGATGAAGTTTGGTGTGAGCGAAGGTATGCTTTTGTCGGCCTGCAACGCCGATGAAAAGACCGGTTTGTACATTCTTGAACCGCAAGATGGTGCTACCCTCGGTATGCGTTTGCATTAATTAGGACTTGCTTTAACTAGAAAAGTCTCTAAACTTACGGACGTATCTAAAAACAGTTGGCTTCATGCCAACTGTTTTTACATTTATTCCAAAATCCTCTCTAATCTTTTCGAAAATAAAAATGAGTTTGGGTCAACGCTTAAAAAAGGTGATGGGGAATATCCCTCTTGAACCGTTCCACCCGGTCAGCCTTGATTTAATCGGACACTATAGTGCCCATCAATTAACACGCGACATCAGCTCCGGCTTAACTGTCGGTATGGTTGCTTTGCCTTTGGCCATGGCCTTTGCCATCGCCTCTGGTGTCACCCCAGAAGCCGGTATTTATACCTCTATCATTGCAGGCTTTTTGATCGCCATTCTTGGTGGTTGCCGTGTGCAAATCGGCGGTCCCGCCGGTGCCTTCATCGTGATCATTTACGGCATCATTGCCAACTACGGCTTAGCCAACTTAATGATCGCAACAATCGGTAGCGGTATTCTCTTGCTACTGATGGGGCTATTGAAGGTCGGTAACCTCATTCGCTTTATCCCGGTTTCCATCGTGATCGGTTTTACCAATGGTATTGCCGTCTTGATTGCCTTGTCTCAGGTCAAGGACTTCTTGGGATTAAAGATTGAAAATATGCCAGCCCACTTTTTCGGTCAAATCAATGCCATTTGGACCAATATCCATACGGTCAATTACTACGCTTTAGGCGTTGCATTGGTCTCATTTGCCATTGTGAAGTTCTGGCCCAAGGACACGTCCACGCACTCTGCTCAATGGTTGCGTTGGGTTGCCAAGATCCCTGGCACGGTCGTTGTGTTGGTGCTTTCTATGTTGGCAGTCACGACCTTTAACCTTCCGGTTGAAACGATCGGCAGTAAGTTCGGTGGCATTCCCCAAACGTTACCGGATTTGCAAATCCCCGCTTTTGACTGGGCAAATATCCGCCACTTGATCTCCCCGATGATCACGTTGGCCTTGTTGGGTGCTATTGAATCCTTGTTATGTGCTCGTGTGGCTGACACGTTGACGGACGATCGTCACAATCCAAACCAAGAATTGATGGGTCAAGGGATTGCTAACTTGGTGGTACCCTTCTTTGGCGGTATTCCTGCCACGGGCACCATCGCCCGTACGGTCACGAACATTAAAAGTGGTGCTATCTCTCCGGTCTCAGGCGTTGTGCACGCCATCACCCTTTTGGTGATTGTTTTGGTTGCTGCACCTTTGGCCAGCAACATTCCGTTGGCCGCTTTGTCTGCCATCTTGTTCTTCGTTGCCAGCAACATGGGCAACTGGGCTGAATTTAACCGCTTGCGTCAAATGACGATGAGCTATAAGGTCACGCTCTTGTTGACGTTCTTCTTGACGGTGATCTTTGACTTGACGGTGGCTGTGGAAGTGGGCTTGTTGACGTCTTGCTTGTTCTTCATCTATCGCATGAATACGTTGACGAAGGTGACGCCCATCACGTTGTCCGTGGATACGCCTGAAGGCATCGAAGCTTGGCAATTGCAAGGTTCGCTCTTCTTTGGTTCTGTGTCCAAACTCAACACGGTCACCGATCCTAAGCGCATCACGGCTCACAATGCCAATAAGGTGGTGATCTTTGATTGCACGACGTTGATGAACATCGACAACTCTGCCATGGACATCATTCAAACGTACATCCGTGCGTTGAAGCGTCGCCACTTTGAATTGATTATTTGTGGCGCCACGGGGCACACGTTGCGTCAAATGCAACGCACCGGCATCGCTCAAACGTTGGGCAATAATATGACCAACGACATGATGGAAGCCGAACGTTTGGCACGTAAACTCCTTCAAAATATGAAGTAATTAAGCGTGATTAGAAAAAGGCATTGAGAACGAAACCTCAATGCCTTTTTTGTTGCTATTAACAAATAGCGTTAAAGGAGAGCAATCACTTGATCAATCGTTTCTTCGGTTGTGGCCCAACTCGTGCAGAAACGCACTGCTGTGTGATTATCATCCACAATAGCCCATTGCGTGAAAGCCACTTTCTTTGCAACTTCAGTCATTTGTTCATTCGTTAAAATCACAAACTGTTGGTTGCTCGGGCTTTCAGAATAGAATTGGTAACCCTTTTCCTTCAAAGCCTTCTTCAACTTCATGGCCATCGCAATGGCGTGGCGACTGATTTCCATATAAAGGTTATCGGTAAAGAGCGCATCAAATTGGATACCCAAAACACGGCCCTTAGCCAACACGGCACCGCCTTGCTTCATGATCGTAAAGAAGTTCTTTGCCAATGCAGTATTGGAAAACACAACGGCTTCACCTAAAAGGGCGCCCACCTTCGTGCCACCAATATAAAAGACATCACACAAACGAGCCATATCGGCTAACGTGACGTCACTACCTTCACTAGCTAAGGCATAACCCAAGCGAGCACCATCAACAAAGAGCGGCAATTGATGCTTACGGCAAACTTCAGAAATTGCCGTCAATTCTGCCAAGGAATAAACAGAGCCCGTTTCCGTGGATTGAGAGATGTAAACCAAAGCCGGCAACACACCATGCATCCAGCTGGCATCTTTATAGTTATTGACAATAAAGCGATCCAAATCTTCAGCGCGCATCTTACCGTCATGAGGTTCAATGGCTAAAACCTTATGACCACCCAATTCAATGGCACCGGCTTCATGACCGTTAATATGACCCGTTCTTACAGCAACCACGCCTTCACAAGGACGAAGAATAGAACGAATCACGGTCGCATTAGCTTGCGTACCACCGACTAAAAAATGCACCTCTGCGTTCGGTGCTTCACAAGCGGCCTTAATCTTTTCTCTGGCACTCGCGCAGTATTCATCCGTACCGTAACCGGACGTACTTTCCAAATTGGTTTGCACCAACTTTTCCAAAATCTTCGGGTGACACCCTTCCTGATAGTCACAAGCCAAACGAATCATGTTGTTTTTACCTCAAAAAAATTGGGAGATGGTGTTCGATTTTAAACCTCCCACTGGATTTTGGAATAAGTCAGTTACCTAACTCAGACTAATTAATCTTGTCATCATATCTTCATAAAACTGTCATAAATCGGTCATTATTGATTCGTACACTCTCAGCCAAGAAAAATAGTCTTTCTAAAATCACGGAGTGATGATCAATGACTGATCTGTCAGTTAAGCCCAAAATGGAAGTGAAAAACTTCAATTTTTACTACGGGCAATTTCATGCGTTAAAAAATATCAACCTCAACATTGCGGAAAAGAAAGTTACAGCTTTCATTGGTCCGTCCGGTTGTGGTAAATCCACCTTATTGCGTACGTTTAACCGTATGTTTGATCTCTATGAAGATCAACGTGCTGAAGGCGAAATTTGGCTCGATGGTGAAAATATTGTCACCAAAACCGATGGCATCGATCGATTGCGTGCCACGGTCGGTATGGTGTTCCAACGCCCGACGCCTTTCCCGATGTCCATCTACGACAACGTTGCCTACGGTGTTCGTCTTTTTGAAAATTTGAGTAAAAGCGAACTTGACGATCGCGTCGAATGGGCACTTAAAAAAGCCGCTCTTTGGAATGACGTTCATCACAAGTTGTCGGAATCCGGTTTTGCCTTATCCGGCGGTCAACAACAGCGTTTGTGTATCGCTCGCGGTATCGCCGTTCGTCCTGAAGTGATTCTTTTTGATGAGCCGTGTTCTGCATTGGATCCGATTTCCACGGCAAAAATCGAAGACCTTATCAATGAATTGAAAAACGACTATACCGTTGTCATCGTGACGCACAGCATGCAACAAGCTGCGCGTATTTCGGACTACACCGCCTTTATGTATTTGGGCGAACTTGTGGAATTTGGTGAAACCGAGAAAATCTTCACCCATCCGGATAAAAAGGCCACGGAAGACTACATCACGGGACGTTTCGGTTAAAGAGGCAAAAATGATCTTATCTCAACAATCTCATCTTTTACGTCAATACGACCAAGACATTGAAGAACTCAAGCACCTCTTGATCAGCATGGGTGACTTGGTGGTTGATCAAATTGACGATGCAAGTAAAGCTTTTAAAACGAACGACATTGACTTGGCGCAAAGCGTTTGTGACCGCGATGCCGCCATTAACGCATTGGAAGTCGCTATTGACCGTGCCTGCACGCTTTTAATTGCCAAGCACCAACCGCGTGCGAGCGACTTGCGTTTGGTCTTTGGTATTTCCAAAATGGCCACGGACTTTGAACGTATGGGCGACCAAGCTCGAAGCATTGCTCGCGTCTCTCACAGTGATTTGCCCGAAGACTTGATTGAACAACTTTCATCGACGAACATTATTGAAAACAGCCGTAAAGTCGTTAATCTCGCACTGTTGGCTCTGAAAAACCTTTCTGAAACGGCGGCTGTCAATACGCTTCGTGCCGACGGCGACGTGGATAAAAGTTATGCCGATGGCTTTAAGATTTTGAGTAAATTCCTTAAAGACCATCCGGAACACATTGAACCTGCTATGTCTTGTTTGTCATTGATTCACGCCTATGAACGTTTAGGTGACCACGCGACCAATATTGGTGAACACATCATCTTCATTCTTGATGGTGAAGACATTCGCCACTTAAGACTGGATGCGTTGCCGGAAAATCTTCAAAACCTCATTCCTGAGGAAGAATAGGCAAGAGTGAGGAGACAAAACCGATATGGGCTTTTGATAGAAAAGCGCTATCCTTCCTCTCAATTATTGAGAGGAAGGATAGCGTTAATTTCAACATTTTAGTATAATAAGCTCATTATGCGAGCGAATAAGCCAACTTTTATTTTAGAGCTTCCGTTAGTAACGGGTGATCAGGAACGCAGACCTCTCAAAAGGAAGTTTGCCCTTGCACGCACGCTCTACAATGCCACGCTCGGTCAAGCTTTGGGGCGTCTCAAGCGCATGCGCGAAGATGCTCGATGGCGTCACGCTCGCACCTTACCCAAAGGTCGTGAGCGTAACGCTCTCTTTAACTCGCTGCAACGCGAATATCAACTGACAGAAAACGGACTCCGAACGTTAGCCAACAATCACCGCGGTGCCTCCGGTCGTACCGACTTCGGTGCTCACGAAGCGCAGTGCATTGGTCGCACAGTCTATCGAGCCCTTGAACGTTATATGTTCAAGGGCGCCGGTAAACCCCGTTTTAAGTCTTTCCGTCAGGGCATCAACTCTATCGAAGGCACGGATAATCACGAAATCATGTTTAAGCCCGAACAACGTGCCGTTGTTTGGCGCAAGCATGTGTACCCCGTGATCATTCCGGAGACGCATTATGTGCGAGAAGCGTTAGCCGATCCACACGATGCCTCTAAGCCTCGTCGAGTGAAATACTGTCGCGTTATCCGTCGAACCATCCATGGCAAAGAAGCTTGGTACGTGCAACTGGCGCTTGAGGGCCTTGCCCCCGTGCGTCATGTGTATGCACCGCCTTCTGAACCCGTGGGAATCGATCCCGGTCCTTCGCAGATTGCGGTTTACTCACCGTTAGGTGCCGGACTTTTCCGGTTAGCCCCGGGTGTGGAAAACCTCTCTCGCGACATGCGACGCTTGCAGCGAAAGCTCGATCGCTCACGCCGAGCGAATAATCCGGAAAACTTCAATGCGGACGGGACTTGCAAAAAAGGTCCTAAGCGTTGGAAGGAATCCAATAACTACTTAAAGCTCAAGACGCAAATTTCAGAGATTTATCGACGTCAAGCCCAAACCCGCAAGCGTGATCATGGCACTTTAGTCAATGCCATCTTGCAAATGGGTGGTACCGTCAAGATTGAGAAAAACAGCTACTTGAGCTATCAAAAGAATTTTGGGAGAAGCACTCAACGAAGCGGTATGGGTGAGTTTGTGCAACATTTAAAGCGTTCGGCCGAAAGCGCTAACCTTTATGTGCAAGAGCTCGATGCCTATCAGTTTAAATTGAGTCAGTACGACCCGGTAATGGATGCGTACACCAAAAAGCCGTTAAAACAACGCTGGCACCGCCATGGAATGACCGACACGATTGTCCAACGCGACATTCATTCGGCGTTTTTGGCGTGCTATGCAACGGAAAAGGGACACGATCCGATTCTGCTTTGTGAAAAGTGGACAACTGCGGAACCGCTGTTGAGAGATGCCGGTCTGTGTCTGACGTATCAACCGCGTAACGATCAAGACTGGGCGCAAGCCCTGTTAAGACTCACGAGGGTGGTTAAGCCCATCGGCTTAACGCCAACGGGTAAGCGGTGCATCTTAAATACAGTGTGTGCGGGGCAATGTTGCGCCGTCTCGCAAGAGACCACGCAAAGCGTTCCGTATCGGTCACTGTAAGATTCCTCCGGTTTCAACCGGGGGAGGTTCAACTCCTCTTTTTTGTGGGAAAATACTCCTGTTATCACAGGTAAAAATAAATCATGGCACAAACACAACCCTTACCCAAAATCCTCATCGTTGAAGATGAAGCCCCGATTCGCACACTCATCTCTTTTGCCTGTGCGGGTGCCGGTTTTGAAGTCGAGAGCTGCGACAGTGTCATCGCGGCCCAAGCTTTATTGGATTCTCAAAAATCTGACTTGGTTTTGCTTGACTACATGTTGCCGGAAATCTCCGGTGTGGAGTGGCTTTAAAA
>CABSHY010000052.1 GCA_902477615.1 uncultured Sutterella sp. | reverse complement strand
GTTTTGACGAACGCGCAACAAAGACTTGTTGTAACCCATCAACACAAACGCATCTTCAGCGTACGGTGTGATACCGACGACGTCGAGCACATTGGCGCTGAACCACGGGTCAAACGAAGCGCTAACCTTCGGAGAAAGGTCGGCATTTAAAACCCAGAAGTCATACTTAGAGGCCACGTGGTATTCGCCACGAATCAAGGCAAGGGTATTGACCTTAGCATTGATACCTTTGATGGTACGAACTTGGCTGATAGCTAGTTTGCCGTCCAAAGCCACAGGAGCGTTGTCAGCGTTGTGATCCCACGTTAAACCGAGTTTCTTCGTATTGGGAGCGTAGGCCAAATCTGGATCCTTAACGTCACGCTTACCGAAGAAGTTCACACCCGACCACATACCGTGCCAAGCATCCGTGGACCAAACCACATACTTCGGGTTAAAGGAGAAGCGCACAGGATCGCCTTGACCATAGAACGGCGGAATGCCGGTCGACCACAAAGCTTGGAACGTGTTGGAAGCCAAAATGAAAGCCACCGTCAAGCACGTCACCTTGAAGTACTTCGTCGTCGGGCGCCAAGCTTGGCCCTTCATGTTGGCAATCAATGCATCCATACGCGGAGCAAAGTACATTGCCAAACCAAAGAGAAATACCACGCACCAGAACACAATTTCGGCCCAGAAATACGTGTGGATACCAAAGATGTCCAAACCGAAACCTTGACTGACGTCTCGAGCTGCGTGGTTACCGTAGTGGCGGAAAGACATCCACAAACCGGCAGCAGCCATCACAAAAAGCGTTGCAAGGTACTTAGGCTTAACCCCGTAGCGAGCCATAAAGAGGCAGACTACGCCGATATAGGCCATTTCTTGGCGTTGACCCCAGCACAACGTGCAGGGAGAATCACCGAGCATAAAGCCCAAAACAATGTTGGCAATCCCGACAGGAAGAAGCACGATCAAAAGACCGTAGGTCAGGAGAATGTCATAGAAGAAGTTTGCCTTCTTATCGTCTTCAGCCGTCAGAGGACGCGCATAATCATTAATCATCATGATAGTTGTCCTCGAAATTAAACGTTAATGACACCGAAGATCGCCGTCGAAACGTGACCCAAGTAGATAAGAAAACAAACTGCCCAAGAAATAACCGTCAATCGCCAAGCCAGTTTTTCTTTTTCCGGCTTAAAGAGAATGAGGAGTGGTGCAAACGTCAGAAGCAAAAGTTCTGCGAATTCCATTTTTGACCCCGTCAAAAAATTGAAGAACATTCGTTAACACAGATAAAGAAAGACTGCGAAAACGAACAGTAAAAATGAGGCTTAATAAGGACTGTCGTTTTGGGCATCAACCTGGACCTATTACGCCGCAGAAGCGCCTATTACAACCTTTTCGGCCGGCGGAGGATAATACTCGAACTTTGTGTAAACAGAATAATAATGAGATTGATTTTCGTCAGGACTTTTTCACTGATTTTTTTAAGTCCCTGATTTTTTTAAAGCAATTTTTTTGTAAATTTTTAAGCCTATTTTGGCGGAAACAGACAATGATTAACGCTTCGCAATATAAGCACACGGACATGCAAAAAAGCGCCCACTTTGGAGCGCTTTTTTTTGTTGACGGATGCGTAAATGAGCTTACTTCGTTTGTTCGCTCAAAAGCGTCAAGATCTTCGGTGCTACACCGGTCGTATCGGCCTTACCGTCCGGGCCCAAAACGTGAACACGCGTTTCGGTATCGGAGAGCTTTTGCAAGTAGATCACGTATTGCGGAGCATCCACGGGCTTGCTGCGACCAAAGGCATTGCTCCAGAAGCCTTGTTCATCACGCTTTTGTTGTTCGTATTCTTCATCCAAGTAACGGACCAAGAAGAAACCACGAGAGCGGTCACGGTCTTCAACCGTAAAGCCCATGCGGTCAATGGCCAAAGCCACACGACGCCATGCGCGTTCAAACCCTTCTTTGACGAACAAGCTCGTAGCCACACCTTCAGCGTTTTGTTCCAATTGAGAGATAGACTCAACCGGTTGGTAACGAGTCAAATCTTCCACGGTCTTTTCACGCTCGGCCTTCGTTTGAGAAACAGCCTTGGGATTGAATTCCATGTTGATACGTTGAGCCATACGGGTCAACATTTCAGCTTCCATTTCCGGATCGCTCGGGCCGGGTTGCCAAACAGTGGTTTCGTTGTCGCCGCCGATGCTCTTGACCACTTCGACCATTGAGCGGTGCGTAATAAAGATATCGGTACCACCCGTTGCAGAGCGTTCCATACGGGCACGGTATTGGTCACGTTCGCCGGTGGAGTAAACCAAATCAACAACCTTACCCAAAGTTGCACGGATCACGTCTTGCGGCAACTTGGCGCGGTTTTCAGCCCAGTTGGTTTCCATCACACCGGTGGCAGCGTCTTGGCGCAACAAGCTCAAACCAATCGTATGCCAGAAGTCTTGGGCGATGGGCCAGGTTTGTTCCGGCGTCAAATTCACATGGATCCAACGGTTATTGCCTTCGCGCATCACCTTAGCGATTTCACCTTCGGGCAAAATGGTCGTCGTCACTTGAGTCGCGCCTTGCGTTTGAGAAGCGTCCACTTGTTGGCTAGCCAACACCGTTTGCGGGCGCGTCGGCACAGCATAACGGTCAGAGGTCGGGACTTGCGTCAAATCCGGCGGCACTTCCAACGGAGCACGAGAGGCACTCGTTTCGTACTGAATCTTGTCGTTTGAAAAATCCACACCCAAAACTGAGCAGGCGGATAAAACAACCGGCATTGCCAAAATAAGGCTCGTGCGAACTAATTTTTTCATAAATCTTCCTAACCACTTAAGGCTCACCCATCGGCGTCTTAAGTTTTTTACTAAAGCAATTTTTTAATTTTACCTAACCTTATGAAATAAGGCTCAGAAACCCACAAAAGATAATAAATTTTTACCAACGTAGACGAAGGGGCGCATCCAGTAATTCAGCAACCCAGACATAATCAAGACCACCAAAATGATCATCCCATATTGTTCAAGACGAGCAAATTGTTGAGCGGCGTTATAAGGCAACAACATCGTCACAATGCGACCGCCATCCAAAGGTGGCAAGGGTAAAAGATTAAAGGCCATGATGTAGAAGTTCACCAAAACGCCTGCCACCGTAATGTCTAAAAGCGATTGCGTCAAAATACCGGAATTGATAAAAGCCTTTAAGAAAATAAACCAAACCAATGCTTGGCAGAAATTGCTAAAAGGACCGGCCAAAGCCACCATCAACATCCCCTTACGGAATGGATTGAGCTTGCGGGTATTGATCGGAACGGGCTTAGCCCAACCCAATAAAACACCACCCAAACCGGTTAAAGCCGATCCCAAAAGAAGGACGCCCGGCACAAGGATGGTACCCACCAAATCAATGTGAGGAATGGGGTTAGCCGTGACGCGTCCCAACATAAAGGCCGTATCGTCACCGTAACGCTTAGCTGCTAAACCGTGAGCCGCTTCATGCAACGTGATGGCAAAAATCAAAGGAATGCCATACACCAAAATCTGATACAAAGTATCGGTAATCGCCATTTTGATTCTTCTTTCTCTATTTAATCTTTAATGAGTTCTAAAACCGTCGGTAAGTACGCTGGCAACGGTTCTTGCATACCTGGCTCCGGTCGACCGGGCTTAGAGCCATGATAGTCGCTACCCGTACTTGCCCAAAAGCCCATATTGACGGCAACGCGAGTATAACGCTCATTTTCTTCACTGAAATGACTTCCCGTCGTCACTTCAATGACGTCACCACCCAACGCCTTAAATTCTGTCAGTAAATCGTACGTTGTTTTACCTTCAGGAAAGGTGTAGCGACCAGGATGTGCCATCACGGCGATACCCCCCGTTTCGCGGATAAGCGTCATTGCCTCACTTAAACTCATCCAGTTGGTCTTCACGAAAGCACAACCGTCATCTTTAAGATAGCGATCAAAGGCCGCATCTTCCGTGCCGACCGTACCTCGTTGCACCAAGGCAAGAGCAAAGTGGCGACGCGATAAATTCAAGGGATTGCCCGCCAATTCCAATGCTTGCTCGTAGGTATTGTAAATACCCATCGCATCAAATTTAGCGGCCATGGCTCGAGCTCGCTCATCACGCATTTGACAAAGTTTGACAGTTAACGCCTCAAAAGCGTCCATCTTCTTGGGAGCCAAGCAAACCACATGAATCGTTTTGCCTGACCAAGTGACAGATAATTCCACCCCATCGATAAAACGAATCCCTAATTCTTGGGCACGTTTACGTGCCTGACGAAGGCCGGCCACCGTGTCGTGGTCGGTCAATGCCATCACTTCAACACCATTTTTATGCGCCATCTCCACAACTTCAACCGGACTTTTAACGCCGTCACTTGCCGTTGAGTGCAGATGTAAATCCATTCTCATAACAAAACCGTACAATTGGGAACTCTGATTCCGAATTTTAACAAGAGCGAGAACATCTATGCCCGTTTTTGCAATTGGAGACAAAAAACCAAAGCTCTCCGACTCCGTTTACTGTGCCCCGACTGCCACCATCGCGGCCGATGTCACCTTAAAAGACAACGTCAGTGTGTGGCCGGGAGCGAGCATCCGAGGTGATGAGGCCGCCATTATGGTAGGAGAAAACTCCAACATTCAAGACAACGCCGTTTTACATAATGACCCAGATTTACCGCTTGAGATTGGTCGTAATGTGACGGTTGGTCATGGCGCCATTTTGCACAGCTGTACAATTGGTGACAATTCTTTAATTGGCATGGGTGCAATTGTCCTTAATCGTGCGAAAATAGCGCCTTATACATTAGTAGGTGCTGGTGCGCTCGTAGCAGAAAACAAAGAATTCCCCGAAGGTGTTTTGCTTTTGGGAACGCCTGCTCGCGTTGTACGATCATTAACGCCCGAAGAAAAGGCCTTGATTGAGAAAAACGCCAATCACTACATTGAGCGTGCTAAAGAGTACCAAGCGTTGACGAAAGAAATTTAAGAAAGGCTACAACAAATGAACGATTCCATTTTACGTTTTATCTTCACACCGACCCCTGTTAAAGGAGCCGTTGTTCGTTTGAATACGGCATGGAAAGCCATGCGAGAATTCCGACACTATCCGCTGCCGGTCACTCACCTTTTGGGCGAAATGACGGCAGGGGCTTTGTTATTGGCCAGTTCCATTAAATTCGAGGGTTCTCTCATCATGCAAGTGCAAGGTGACGGCCCTGTACGTTTAGCCATTGTCGAAGTCCGTAATGGCTTAATGGTTCGAGCTTCTGCCAAGTTGCAACACGATGCCGTGGTGGCTGCCGACGCTACAACCAAGGATTTAATTAACGTCAACGGCGGTGGACGTTGTGCCATCATGCTCGATCCGAAGGATCGTCGCGAAGGCGAACCTCTCTACCAAGGCGTTGTGTCTTTGGCAGGCGACTCCATTGCTCAAGGGCTTGAGCTTTATATGCAACAGTCAGAACAAATTCACACGCGCTTATGGTTAGCGGCCGATGAAAACAATATCGGCGGTCTTTTAATCCAAAAGATGCCTGGATTTGGCGGTAAGGACGAAGGCATTGTCGATGACCCGGAAGCCCTCAATCGCATTGAAACGTTGGCTGACACCATTAAAGACGAAGAGCTTTTGACGCTTCCGACTAAAGAAATCGCTCACCGTTTATTCTGGGAAGAAAAGCCGCAATACTTTGAAGAACAAGAACCTCGCTTTGCCTGTACGTGCTCTCGTGAGCGTGTCGAAGCCATGATTTTGAATTTAGGCGAAGTCGAAGCCCTTCAAGCCTGCCAAGAACACGGCGGCTTGGAAGTCACGTGTGACTTCTGCGGCAAAAGCGAAAAATTCTCGATTGACGATTTACACACTCTCTTTAACCACAACAAGAAAGACGCAAACTAATGGCAACACATTTCTTTGATGTCCACAACAACGACGTAATGGGCTGGGGCTTTTCTCATAAGCCCCTGGCGGGTTATTTTCACTTTCTCGGTAACCTCTTGTCTCTAAACCTTAATGGGGGTTACCCCATCACTGGCTTTAGTGAAAAGCGTTTATTAAATAACCTCGCTCGTATCGTCGATGACTTTAGAAATCAAAAAAATATGACCGATCAAATCGTGGGCTTTGGCTTTAAAGCCCGCATCGACGGTGAATATTATTTCTACACAGGTCATGTTGACACCGAAGGTAATGTCGATCAAACGCGTATTGCCCTTGAAGATGTTGTTGAGCAGATTTTGCCCGAGAAGGTTCAAGGCGGTTTACGCCACGGAGATTTTTACGTAAAACCCGAAGGCCAAACCCTTTGGCTGTTTAATTTTCTCTATCTCGTTGTGTTAAGCATGGATGCCGAAACCGGCAAAATCCAGGTCTACACGCGTGATGAATTGATTGATCAACTTTTGGATTTTGATCCTCGTTTTCTCATCACTGAAGCTGAAAAACTTATCCGTCAACCGCAAGGCATGGGGGAGGCGCCTGAAATGGCGTTCTCGGAAGACAAGTTAGAGAAAATGCTCCAAAAAATCACCAATGCCGTCACGGAATGGTTAACGGACGATCATATCAATTCCCTTAAGTTGGAATCGGTGAAATTAGAACTTTCCGACCAAACTTCGCTTCGCAAACAATGGGCGCGTCTATTCTCCTTTAAGTGCATCGCCAATTTCGAATCCATCGAAAATCTGACGCTTTACACCGATAAAGAAAACTTTTGGATGTACAGCGAATTAGAAAATGAAAAAACGGGCGAAACCCTTAAGACAATTGAACCTCTCGCCAAAGATGAGATTCTCAATAAGGTGCTTTATAAATTGAAGCGCCAAGTGGAGTTTGACGTTAATGGCAAGGCCTCTGGAATGACGCCCACCAGCGTTAACTAAAGTAACGGTTGTACATCGCCCGACGGCTCTTTAGCGTTGGGGTTGTACAACGGATCGTTGATGATATCTGCCGGGATCTCAGTGCCCGGCAGTGTCTTTTGCGGACGTTGAATACGGAACAACACTTCACCGGCTCGCACCATATTTAAGTCATAGCGAGCACGCTCTTCAATGGCTCCCAGCCCTGTTTGCAAGGACTTTAATTCCGCAGACATGCGTTCATTGTCTTCTCGAACTTCACGGTTATCGTCTTGCAACAACGCCAAATCTTCGGCGAGCGTAAACATTCGAACGTAGCCGCCTTGTCCGAAAATCAATGTATAAAGCCCCAACAGGCATAACCCGCAAAGGAGAATCAAAATTCGCTTCGGAGTTATCATGTCGGGGCTCTACTTTCCTAACGTTTTTTAATTAACGTTAGATGGTCCATTCCTTAATGCAATAGAATGCATCGCGGCCCGGATAAACTGCTTGATCGTCAAGTTCTTCTTCAATGCGAAGCAATTGGTTGTACTTGGCGATACGGTCGCTACGGCTCATGGAACCCGTCTTGATTTGACCGGCGTTCACAGCCACGGCCAAGTCAGCGATGAAGCTGTCTTCAGTTTCACCGGAGCGGTGAGACACAACAACGGAGTAACCGGCGCGCTTAGCCATTTCAATAGCGGCCAACGTTTCGGACAACGTACCGATTTGGTTAACCTTAATCAAAATGGAGTTAGCCACACCCTTTTCGATGCCTTCACGCAAAATCGTCGGGTTCGTCACAAACAAGTCATCGCCCACCAATTGGACACGACGGCCCAAAGCTTGCGTCAACTTCTTCCAACCTTCCCAGTCGACTTCAGCCATACCGTCTTCGATGGAGATGATCGGGTACTTCTTAACCCAAGCTTCCAAGACTTCAATCCATTCTTCGGCCGTATAGGTCTTACCTTGGCCCTTTTGAACGTACTTGCCGTCTTCGTAGAATTCGCTAGCAGCGCAGTCCAAACCAATGGCAATGTCCTTACCCGGCTCGTAACCAGCAGCCTTCATG
>CABSHY010000051.1 GCA_902477615.1 uncultured Sutterella sp. | reverse complement strand
GCCCGTACGGGGAACATATCCGTACGATTGTGGCTCACTTAGCCACGGCACAGACGAGTTACGATCATCCGTATTTGCGCACGCATGACGCGAGTGCTGCTAAAGTTGGTCTGATCATGGTGACGACGGACAAAGGCTTGTGTGGAGCTCTTAATACCAACATTCAACGTTTGGTATTGAACAAGATTAAAGACTGGAATGCTGAAGGCGTGGAGATTCAAGCCACTGCTATCGGTAACAAAGGTCTCGGTTTCTTGCAACGCTCCGGTGTGGAATTGATTTCCAATGTTGTACAACTTGGTGATCGTCCGCAAATGGAACATCTGATTGGCGCCATCGGCGCACAATTGGAACTTTATACGGCTGGTAAGATCGATAAGGTCTATCTCGCTTACTCTCGTTTTGTAAACGCGATGAAGCAAGAACCGGTTGTTGAGCAACTTTTGCCCTTGTCGAGTGATCGACTTGAAGAGATTGGCGAAGAACGTCGGGAATATTCGTGGGATTATCTCTACGAACCCAGTGACGCCACAGTTCTCGATGTGCTCTTAAAGCGCTACATCGAAGCATTAATTTACCAAGCAGTTGCAGAAAACATGGCATCTGAGCAAAGTGCACGTATGGTGGCTATGAAGGCCGCTAGCGACAATGCTAAGAAGCTTATTGGTGATTTGCAATTGGTTTACAACAAGACCCGTCAAGCGGCCATCACGAAGGAAATTACTGAAATCGTGGGTGGTGCAGCTGCCGTGTCTTAAAGAGGATAACTCCCATGAGTATCGGACAGATCGTTCAGGTCATTGGCGCTGTGGTGGACGTTGAGTTCCCGCGCGATCAAATGCCCAAAGTTTACGATGCCCTTATCTTAGAAAAAGATGAGAACAACAGTCTTGCCGAAGAAGGCTTGACCTTCGAAGTGCAACAACAGTTGGGCGACGGCGTGGTTCGTACCATTGCTATGGGCGCCTCTGAAGGTTTGCAACGCGGCATGAAGGTCAAGAGCACCGGCTCTGGTATCTCTGTGCCTGTCGGCCCGAAGACCTTGGGTCGTATTATGGACGTGTTGGGTCGCCCGATTGACGACTGCGGCCCGATCGGCGAAGAAGAACGCCGTGAAATTCACCGTCCTGCTCCGAAGTTTGACGAATTGAGCCCGTCAGTGGACTTGCTCGAAACCGGTATTAAGGTGATTGACTTGATTTGCCCGTTCGCTAAGGGCGGTAAGGTCGGTCTCTTCGGTGGTGCCGGTGTGGGTAAGACCGTGAACATGATGGAATTGATCAACAACATTGCTAAGCAATATGGTGGTTATTCTGTGTTCGCAGGCGTGGGTGAACGTACCCGTGAAGGTAATGACTTCTACCATGAAATGGAAGAATCTCACGTGTTGGACAAGGTGGCCATGGTGTTCGGTCAAATGAACGAACCTCCGGGCAACCGTTTGCGCGTGGCCTTGACCGGCTTGACGATGGCTGAAGCTTTCCGTGACGAAGGCCGTGACATCTTGTTGTTCGTCGACAACATCTATCGTTACACCTTGGCTGGTACAGAAGTTTCCGCATTGCTCGGTCGTATGCCTTCTGCCGTGGGTTATCAACCGACGTTGGCTGAAGAAATGGGTCGCTTGCAAGAACGTATTACGTCTACGAAGGTTGGTTCTATTACCTCCATTCAAGCCGTTTACGTCCCTGCTGACGACTTGACTGACCCGTCTCCGGCTACGACCTTCGGCCACTTGGACGCTACCGTTGTGTTGTCTCGTGACATCGCTGCCTTGGGTATTTACCCGGCAGTTGACCCGCTTGACTCCACGAGCCGCCAAGTTGACCCGTTGATCATCGGTGAAGAACACTATGGCATCTGCCGCCGAGTCCAAGAAACGTTGCAACGTTACAAGGAATTGCGCGACATTATCGCCATTTTGGGTATGGACGAATTGGCTCCGGAAGATAAGTTGACGGTTATGCGTGCTCGTAAGATCCAACGCTTCTTGTCTCAACCCTTCCACGTTGCTGAAGTCTTTACTGGCGCTCCCGGTAAGTACGTCCCGTTGAAAGAAACGATCCGCGGTTTCCGCATGATCGTTGACGGTGAATGCGATGCTTTGCCTGAACAAGCTTTCTACATGGTTGGTACCATCGACGAAGCTTTCGAAAAGGCTAAGCAAATGCACTAATGATTTTGGTCAAGGGAGAGTGATCTCCCTTGCCAAAACACGACCACGGAGCAACTATGTCTACGATTAAGGTTAACGTCGTTAGCGCTGAAGAGCAAATCTTCTCTGGTGATGCCGAGTTCGTTGCCCTTCCTGGTGAAGGCGGTGAATTGGGTATCCTGCCTCAACATACTCCGTTGATCTCTTTGATTAAGCCGGGTTTTGTGCGTATTACGCTCCCGGAAACCAAAGAAGTGAAACAAGTGTTCGTTGCGGGTGGCGTGATTGAAGTGCAACCGCACCTTGTTACTGTTTTAGCTGATACCGCTATTCGTTCTGAAGAAATGGATCGCGCTAAGACGGAAAAGGCAATTGCTGAAGCTCGCGAAGCTCGCAGCAAGGCAACGAGTGAAGTCGATTTGGCCAAGCTCGATGCGGAATTGGCTGTCTTGGCTGCCGAATTGGCTGCCATCGACAAGCTCAAACGCAATCACTAAGCGTTCATGGACGTTTAAAAAGGCAGATGTTTCATCTGCCTTTTTTTATCGCTTAAAGTTTTCTGACATATCAAGAGATATGCAGAAAAACAGTACACTTTCAAGATAATTCGTTGTAGGATAAAAGTATCCAAGCGCTTTTCTAAAATGAAAGAGAAGTGTGTAAATTTAAAAACACATTCGATATTGTTGGAGTGGTCTATGAAAGTTATGGTTTGTACCGACGGTACAGAATTGAGTCGTAAAGCTATTGAAACGGCAATCGCAGTTGCAAAACCATTGAATGCTGAATTAATTGGTATGACGGCTGTTAAAGGGGATGCCCCTGCAGATGGTTTGGCTGGTGAGCCATCTGAAATTCAAGAACGTCTCGGTGAAATCTATGAAGCTGCTAAGGTGGCAGAGGTTCCGTGCCGTGTTATTGCTGAACACGGACAAGCCCCTTGGATGTGCATCACGGAATTGGCCAAACGCGAAGATGTAGATTACGTTGTTATGAGTAGTCGCGGTATGGGAAGCTTAGGTAGTTTAATTATCGGTAGCGAAACTCAAAAAACGTTGGCTCAGATCGACCGTCCTGTTTTGGTTGTACGTTAAAGAGATAGTCCTCAAAATACGAGAAATGCTTTTTGGGGACTTGTTTACTGCAACTTAGCTACGCATTCATTGGCGGTAATGCCTTGGATGCGTATTCTTTTTTCTCGACTTGTCTCACCACTGATGAGGGTAAGTTTCGATTTGGAAATGCCTAACGTCTTGGCTAAGAAAGCAATAATCGCTTGATTGGCTTTACCATCGACCGGAGGGGTTGCTACAGCAATCTTCAACTTGTCTCCGTAGAGCCCGACGACAGAAGTACGCTTAGCACCGGGTTGTGCATGAAGGCGCAAAACGATGTCTTGATCTTTTTCACTAAGCCAGACAGGAAGGGTCATTAATAGCTTTCCTTGATAATGTAATTTTCGTCAGTCAATGATAGCGAAGAACCGTCACTTTCTCGAATACAAACATTGTTTTAAAGATTATCAACAGACTTATCCACAAAATCTGTAAATCTCTAGTTTTTAGATTTATTGTTTAAAATCCGATAGTTAATATTTTTAGAAATTTGTAACACGTTGAATAATAAGGCTATTTTTATTTTGCTACTTTTTCTCTCATTTTGCGTAGATAACGGGCAAACTGTATAAAAGACAGGCATAAACCAAGATATACACAAAGTTATGCACAATTTGTTGAAAGCCTGTTATGAATGGATGATTAAGGAAATCTTAACCTAGGTAACTCGGTCTTGATAAAATCACGTCATTGATACGAGGATCATTTAATGTTGCCGTCTGCCTCTTTTGCGCAAGTTGTTTTAGACATTCCTTTATTACCCGTCTTAACCTATAAAGTGGAAAAAGATCAGGCTGTTGCCGTCGGTCTTCGTTGCGTTGTGCCTTTAGGACGCAGAGAAGTGGTGGGTATGATTGTTCAGCTCACCGAGGTCTGTGACATTGAGCCCAAAAAACAAAAAAGCATTATTCGTGTATTTGACGATGTTGACCCCGTTGATGACAAGTGGTTGCGTTTAACGAAATTTGCCAGTGATTATTACCAACATGGGTGGGGGGAAGTTGCTCTGAGCTGTCTTCCTAATTTTTTCCGAACCAAACCCGGCGTGCGTTATCAACAATCGTTGGATCGATTGCGAAAGCAAGGGAAACGCCCAACCTTTTCCCCTCAAGTCAAACACGACTTAAATGAGGAGCAGACTTTGGCAGTTCAAACTCTGAAAGAGAGTTCTGGATTTAGCCCTATGGTCTTGCATGGCGTGACGGGAAGTGGGAAGACTGAAGTCTATCTCAATATGATGGAGTCGGTTTTTAATGACGACTCTTCGGCTCAAGTTTTGTTTTTGGTGCCTGAAATTAACTTGACACCACAACTTGAAAGCCGCGTTCGCTCCCATTTTCCAGACATTTCAGTTGTGTGTCTACACTCAGGGCTTTCACAAGGGGAACGGGCACGATCTTGGTTAGCGATGCATGAAAAGCGTGCGCAAATACTGATTGGCACGCGCATGTCAGTTTTTGCGAGCATTCCCAATTTAAAGCTCATTGTTGTGGATGAAGAGCACGACCTTTCATATAAGGCGGGCGATGGTATTCGTTATTCTGCCCGAGATTTAGCGGTCAAACGAGCTCAGTTAATGGATATTCCGGTGGTACTGGGCTCGGCTACTCCGTCATTAGAAACATGGGCTCATGTGCGTGCACAGCGCTATCAACTGCTGACGTTGCACCACCGTGCGGTCAAAGATGCAGTTTTACCGACCTTGGAAGTAATTAATCCTAAAGAGGGGAAAACGGTTAGCGGATTGGCACAATCCATCGTTGATGAGATAACTCAAACGCTTGAGCGCAAAGAACAGGTGATTGTGTTTTTAAATCGCCGAGGTTATGCCCCCGTATTAACTTGTCCGAGTTGTGGGTGGCTATCGACATGTCCGCATTGTTCAACGTATGCGGTTTACCATAAGTCTCATCGCCGATTGATGTGCCATCATTGCGGGTGGACTGCTCCTGTGTATTCCAAATGCCCTGATTGCGGAAATGTGGATTTGGCGCCTCTTGGGGCGGGCACTCAGCGTATTGAAGAGCAATTGCAAGCGCTATGGCCTCAAGCAAAGATTCTTAGAATTGACCGAGATAGCACCCAGAGAAAAAATGCAGCTCAAAAGGCTTTTGAAGCAGTGCATGCTGGTGAAGTCGATATTTTAGTCGGAACTCAAATGGTGGCCAAGGGACACGATTTCCAAAATGTCTCTTTAGTGGTTGTTCTTAATGTAGACGCACAATTGGTTAGCGCTAATCCTCGCAGTGAGGAAAGAGCGTTTGCCAACTTGATGCAAGTGGCAGGTCGAGCTGGACGTGGCGGTTTGACTGCGAAATTGATGGTGCAGAGTCGTTTTGGTGATCGGCCGATCTTTAAGGCATTGGCGCAACAAAATTATGAAATGTTTGCAGATGAATTGTTGGCCATACGAGAGATGGAAGGGACGAGCCCCTTTGTTTCGCAAGCTTTATTGCTAGCCGATGCGCCCAACCTTGATAAGGCAATTGAGTTTTTAACGACGGCGGTTTCAATAGGAGAAGCTATTCGAGATCGTTATGAATTAAACGAAATTGCCATTTTTGACCCTATTCCAATGGCGGTGATGAGAGTGGCTGATCGCGACCGGGGGCAATTGTTGATTGAGGCACCGTCGAGAGCGAAGTTGAATCAATTTTTGTCTGCTTGGATGGAACAATTGTTTCAATTAAAAACCTCTGTGCACTGGGTCATGGATGTTGATCCTATCGACGTGTAATGAGTGAGCAACAAAACCGCTTTTAGTTCTTTATAATCAATAGCCCTGCCTCCGTGGTGAAGTGGATATCATGCGACCCTCCGAAGGTCGCGTCACAGGTTCGATCCCTGTCGGAGGTGCCAACTTTTTCTAGTCTTTAAGCATGCAATCACCGTCAAATATCATCTATCACAACCAATCGAAAGTTTTAGAGATTGTTGACTACGATGGTCGCCAAATGTTGCTTTCTGCTGAGTACTTGCGAGTCATGAGCCCGTCGGCAGAGGTTCAAGGTCACTCTCCCGATCAAGCTCAATTACAAGTCGGGAAGCGAGATGTTGGCATTGTAGGCATTGAGCCCGTGGGTTTGTATGCAATCCGAATTATTTTCTCTGACGGTCACGATTCGGGTTACTACGATTGGGATTATTTGAGACTTTTGTTTGCTGAAAAAGATAGCCGTTGGCAAACCTATTTAAACGAATTACAGGAGCGAGGGGCTTCGAGAGACCCTGATGATCCTAAAAACGAACCTTTTAAAGCCAAGCCCAAAAAGGCTTGTCATCATTGATATGTCTGATAAGCAAAATCAAAAAGAAACCGATTTCGGGTTTCAACGTGTCGCTGAAGATGATAAAGCACGTCAAGTACGTGAGGTTTTTGACTCTGTTGCGCCGAAATACGATTTAATGAACGATGTTTTGTCTTTTGGTATGCACCGTCTTTGGAAGTGCTATGCCATTCATAAGGCCGATATTGATCGTGGAATGAAGGTGCTGGATTTGGCTTCCGGTACGGCCGACTTGTCTTTAAAGTTTGCCAAGCTTGTCGGTAAGGACGGTGAGGTTTGGCCGACTGACATTAATCGCTCGATGCTTTCTCTGGGTGCCCAACGCATGCGCCAAGCCGGTTTTGATATGCCGGTGGTTCAGTGCGATTGTGAAGAACTTCCGTTTCCGGACAATACCTTCGATGTCGTGATCGTTAGTTTTGGTTTGCGCAATATGACGCACAAGGATCGCGCTTTGGCGGAAATGCAACGTGTGTGTAAGCCGGGCGGTAAGGTCATGGTTTTGGAGTTTTCCAAGGTTTACCGATTCTTCGCACCTTTCTATGATTTTTATTCTTTTCACTTAATGCCGTGGTTGGGTGGAAAAATTTCTGGTGATAGCGAGAGCTACCGCTATTTACCGGAGTCTATTCGCATGCATCCGAGCCAACCGGTTTTGGCTGGCATGATGCGAGAGGCCGGTCTGGAATCGGTTGATTGGCACAACCTGACCTTTGGTGTTTGTGCATTACATATCGGCAGAAAACCGTTGGTGTAAAAGATTGTTGAAAGCCCGTATCTTAGGGTTGGCTTTTTGTAAAATAAGAACTATTCCATTATTTTCTCGGAGTTTATAGTCCATGAAAAAGTTGATTGCCGTATTAGCAATTGGTTTAACGATGATGTCGATGTCCATGACGGCTGATGCTGCCCGTCGCTTTGGCGGTGGAGCAAGTTTTGGTCGTTCTGCACCGATGTTGCAAAAGAGTACGCCGGCACCTGCCGCTCCTACCTTGCAAAAGGCAGCTCCTGGCCAACAAAAGGGCCAACAACAAGCTGCTCCCAACCAAGCTCGTCCGAATCAACCGGCCGCGGCTCCGAGTCCTATGCGTAACATGTTGATGGGGCTTGCTGGGGTGTTAGGTATCACGGCTTTAGCTCACGCTTTGGGTTTTGGTGAAGGCTTTGTTAACTTTTTGATGATGGCCGTTTTGGCCTTTGCTGCCTTCTACTTTATCCGTATGTTGATGGGCTTGTTCTTGGCTAAACGCATGGCGGGCGGTGCCTCCATGCCGGGTATGGATCGTTCTGCAACGAACAATCGCACGGCTAAGAATGATGCTTCTTACTATAGCCACCAACAAACGCAAACGACGGCTCAAGAGCCTTCTTATCAGGCTCGTCCCATGAGTG
>CABSHY010000050.1 GCA_902477615.1 uncultured Sutterella sp. | reverse complement strand
TATTTGATTGTTTGGAAGCGAGACAAGTACTACGCCAAGATGCGTTGTGCACATTTTTATTGGCCGCAACCCAAAGCTATGTGGGCACAGCTCAAAATCGGTATTCCGATTGGCTTATCCACTTTCTTTGAAATTAGCTCCTTCACACTGATGGCTATTTTCATTTCTCGCTTTGGTGCCGTGACGGTGTCCGCTCACCAAATCGTGGCAAACATCACGTCCTTGGCCTACATGTTGCAACTGGCCATTGGTATTTCTTGTACCGTTTTGGCCGCTCAATGTTTAGGGGCCGGTTGGGCGAGTGTGGCTGAAAAAGCAACGCACCGTTGCTTAATCCTTGCCGTCATTACATCGTCTTTGGCGGCTGCTACCCTTTACTTCGGTCGAGACATGATTTTGCATTGGTACACGTCCGATGAAACGGTGATTCAAATTGCAGCCTCTTTGATTTTGTTTGGTGTGTGTTACCACATCTTTGATGCCATGCAATGCGTGAGTGCCTTCTCGCTTCGTGCCTATCGCGTCACTTTTGTCCCGATGGTCATTTATGGGGTTTTGCTCTGGGGTATCGGTATTATCGGGGGCTACTACATGGCCTTTAATGCAACGCCCTTCTTCGAAGCGCCGCTTAAAGCCTACGGCTTCTGGGGGATGGTGGCTTTAGGCTTATTCTTAGCCGGTAGCGTTTTAACGGGCCTGGCTTTGTGGGTCGCTCGTACCCGAGCCAAAGAAGACGAACACGTCTCTCACGCACACATTTAATTGTTAGTGTCTTTTAACAACCGCTTTCGAGACTTACGGAAGCGGTTGTTTGCTTTTGGGCGAGTTTCAATTAGCAGTGGGACAGAAAAAGAATCAAAAAGTTTGAGGCGTCACTGACTTGGAGAGAACAGAAAACCGCCCTTGGAAAGACCCGACCAATTCGCCTACATCAAGAAAACTCAATGCGCACACGAGGGTTGACTGGGCAAGAGCGGTTAACTGATTGAAAGTTGCTGTTGGATAAGAGCCGTACTAATCGCCTAGATCCGAAGACCCGCACCCGAGGCTTAACTGGGCAACAGCACTGAGAAGATTCCTTCGGTACCAAATGCCCCAGATAAAACTGATCCCTTAGCTTAAACGTCCGAAATGCGCCGAAGCAGCCTCTTCTCTTGAGAAAGTATCACCTAAAACAAAATAGTTGTCAAAAATGGCGGTTAAGGAATAATCAATATCCGTCGAATCAAAAGAGCGAACATCACGTCCTACAAGTACTTTAAAGGGCTGATAATACGCATTCATTCCCTTCTCTTTTCTTTAACCAATACAAACTCACACAATTTTCTTCTAATTACCCGAACCTCATGTCGTATACTGAAAGAAAATCAGAGTATTTAGGAGGGTCTTATGAGCGTGCAACAAAATCTTATCGCGGGCGTGTGTGTCGCCGTCGGTATTGCATCTGTGGGTTTTACATTAAAAGCCGGGATTGATCATTTCGTTGATCGTGATCGCGTCGTCACCGTTAAAGGCTTAGCCGAGCGCGATGTGGCTGCCGACTATGTCATCTGGCCCGTTACCTTCCGAGTTGCCGGTAACAACCTCTCGACACTTTATGACCGTGCACAAAATCAATCCAATATCATCAAAGACTTCTTAGTTAAAGAAGGGATTCCGGCCGAAGAAATTTCCATGGGGACGCCCCGCGTGACCGACTTACATGCCGATTTTTACGGCACGACGTTGCCACCGGAGCGCTATCGCGTGGAAATGGTTTTGTCCGTGGCCACGAAAAATGTCGACTCTGTGCTTAAAGCCATGGTCAATCAAACCGAACTCATTCGCCAAGGCGTGATGTTTATCAATAACTATCGCACGGAGTTCTACTATAACGGTCTTAACTCCATTAAGCCTGAAATGATTGAAGAGGCAACGAAAAACGCTCGAGCAGCCGCTCAAAAGTTTGCTGAAGACAGTGACAGCACCTTGGGTAAGATTCGTCGTGCCAATCAAGGTCAATTCTCGATTTATGACCGAGACAGCAATACGCCTCAAATGAAGCGTATTCGTATCGTGACCACGGTGGAATACTATTTGAAGGATTAAGCTTTTCGAATCGCCTCTAAGGCCACTGCATAAGCATCTTCAACGAAGGGATCAATGCTGATTAAATCCGGCATTGATCTCATCCACGTTAATTGGCGCTTGGCCAATTGTCGAGTGGCGGCAACGCCCGATAAGAAAAAGCGATCTTTATCACATTCACCCAATAAATAATCAATCGCTTGACGATAACCCACCGCTCGCATAGCAGGGGCTTCTCGCACAAAGTCAGGAGACTTCATCAACGTTCTGACTTCATCCAAAAATCCTGCATCCAACATTAATTGAAAACGCTTTTCAATGCGTTCGTGCAAAAGCGCACGATTGGCTGGCATCAGGCCTAACGTCAAAAATTGATAAGGGCATTGTGAGACTTTTTGGGCTTGATAGATCGACAACGGTTGACCCGTTTGACGAAAAACCTCCAACGCACGAGAAATGCGTTGACTGTCGTTAGGATTTAAGCGAGCGGCGGTAACGGGATCGACCTTAGCCAATTCTTCATGCATAGCAGGCCAACCAACTTCAGCCGCACGCGCTTCAATCTCAGCCCGTACCACCAAATCCGTTGAAGGTATTTCGTTTAAACCTTCTTTAATGGCTTTGGCATAAAGCATGGTGCCACCCACAATTAAGGGCAACTTCCCACGCGCTTTTATATCTTCGATTTTGGTATAGCAGTCTTTGACAAAGTCCGCTGCATTGTAGGTATCAAAGGGATCTCGAATGTCGATTAAGTGGTGCGGTACCCCATCCATTTCCTCTGCCGTTGGCTTGGCGGTACCAATGTCCATACCTCGATAAATCAAGGCCGAGTCAATGGAAATCACTTCGGTATTTAACGTTTGAGCCAAACGCACGCCTAAGGCAGTCTTACCGCTTGCCGTGGGGCCCAAAATCAAAACAGCATCCACCACGACTATTGGCCTCGCATGAAAAGTTTATCCAAGTCGGCCATCGACACTTGCACCCAGGTGGGGCGACCGTGATTGCATTGGTCTGAGCGCTCGGTTTGTTCCATTTGACGCAAAAGCGCATTCATCTCTTCAATCGAGAGTTGTCGATGGGCACGCACGGCGCTGTGGCAAGCCATCGTGGCCAAAATTTCGTTGCGACGCTCTTGAATCAAACTTGATTCACCAAACTTACGAATATCAGCTAAGGTTTCTACCACCAAGGCTTCGCCCGTGCAATTAATGTCGCCCGACAACACCGCCGGCACCGCACGCAAACGCAAGTGCGTGGGTGAGGCACATTCCAAGTCCAACCCCAATTGCAATAAAAGTGACTGATGGTCTTCAAAAGTGGCGATATCTTCTGCCGTTGCTCTGAAAACTAACGGAATTAACAATTGTTGAGTGGCGAGCTTTTGCGCATCCACCTGACGCTTGAGCTTTTCATACACAACGCGCTCGTGCGCTGCGTGCATATCCACCAACACCAGACCGTGATCATTTTCAGCCAAAATGAAAATGCCACCCACTTGCCCCAAGGCTCTGCCTAAGGGAAATGCTAAATTTTGATGATCGGGATCAACCGTCTGAGACTCCCCTTCTCGAATGGCTTTGACCGTATCCGGAATCATTCGAGAGGACGTTCCTTTCGTTTGATAAAAGTCGAGGTAACGATCCAAATGAGAGGGCTCGTAGGCAGGCGCTTTTGTGGTCTGCAAACCAAAGGAAGCACTGGCAGGATAAGAGGCTCCGGCCGCAGGCGTTGATAAATTCAATCGATCTTGCGAAACGTAGGTCATCCCCATGGCGAGCTTAGAAGTCTCGGGCGTCTCGGTTTCGGTCTCTGAAGTTTGCGATTGAGAGGCTAAGGCAGGCGCCAATGCATTTTGCACAGCGTGCATCACGAATTGGTGAACCCATTGACTGTCACGGAATCGCAATTCGCTCTTCGTCGGATGAACGTTCACGTCAACCTTGACCGGATCAATATCTAAGAAAAGGCAATACATGGGTTGCATTTGGTTATGCAACACATCGGCATAAGCGGCTTTAATGGCGTGCGCTAAAAGCTTATCTCGTACGTAGCGGCCGTTAACGTAACAGTACTGAGCATCCGTACGACTGCGACCGGCAGTGGGTAGACCAACCCAACCGAAAACACGTGCAATGCCCGTCTCGGCATAGACTTCGCGCTGCGCATTGGCAAATTCTGACGGCAAAATACGATTAACACGTGCTCGGCTTTCTTCAATCGGCAGCACCAACACGGGCTTACCGTTATGAATCATGCGAAATTCCACTTGCGGATGAGAAATCGCAATGCGCTCTAAGGCCGTTTTGCAATGCGCGGCTTCCGTGGCTTCGGACTTTAAAAATTTGCGCCGAGCAGGCGTCTTAAAAAATAAATCTTCAACTTCAACTCGAGTACCTACGGCGCCCGCTGCGACATCGACAACGCCCTCATGGATACTGTAGGCATAGTCCGAGTCTGCTGTGCGAGAAGTCAGCGTTAAGGCTGAAACCGAAGCAATAGAAGCCAGAGCTTCACCTCTGAAACCAAGACTTAAAACATGTTCAAGTTCATCAAGATTTCGAATCTTACTTGTCGCGTGGCGCTTGAGGGCCAGGGACAATTGATCTTTGGCCATCCCCCGACCGTTATCAGTCACCGTCAGTCGCTTGATGCCGCCTGCATCAAGGCGCACTTCAATTTTGGTGCTGCCGGCGTCAATGGCATTTTCCACCAATTCTTTAAGAACGGAAGCGGGGCGCTCAATCACCTCGCCGGCGGCGATTTGACTGATTAACTGATCGGAGAGCTCGCGGATTTCACGATCCGGTGCTCGAGAGGATTGAATATCTTGCATAATGGACTCAATTGTAGCATTGACGCTCATTAACAACTTTTAACGTAATACTTTGAAATGACTTGTCTTAAAATCAACAATTGTAAAAATTAACAATTAGTTTTCGCTATACTCTAGACATCAAATTTGAGTTGAAAGTCACAGAAAATGGACTGGTCTTTATTTTTAGATTTATTTACGAATGCGGATCGTTTTCTAACGACAATTGCCACTGAGTACGGCATCCTCATCTACGTCGTGATGTTCATGATCTTTTTCCTGGAAACAGGGATTGTCGTGATGGCGTTTTTGCCCGGCGACTCACTGCTTTTCGTAGCAGGCGCTGTGACCGCCAGCGGTGCCATTGATCCGTGGTTATTGACCGGAATCGTCACATTGGGTGCCATTTTAGGTAACACCTCAAACTACTACATCGGTTCGTGGCTTGGCCACAAAATCTATGACGGCTCCATTTCTTGGATTGACCAAGAAGCCTTAAACCGCACGCATGACTTCTATGTTGCTCACGGCGGCAAAACCGTCTTCTTGGCTCGTTTTGTTCCGATTGTCCGCACCTTTGCTCCGTTAATTGCAGGGGCGGCTGCCATGCAACCGGCGAAATTCCAGTTTTATTCCATTACGGGCGCCATTGCTTGGGTCTACGGCTTGGTTTGGGCCGGTCACCTTTTTGGCAATATCCCCTTTATTAAGCAGCATCTGACAGCGATTTTGCTTTGCGGTATTGGTTTTGCGCTCATTCCGACGACGATTTTGGCATTATCCAAACTTTGGAAAAAACGCCACCCGGAAACGAAAAAATAACTACGAAGGGTACACACTGACGGTGCGTACCCATTTTTTTAATTTTGGAGATCCTCATGCAACTTTGGGAACACTTCATCGCCATTTTGAAAAAAGAAGTACAACCGGCTTTAGGCTGTACCGAACCCACTTCGATTGCCTACGCAACGGCTCACGCCGCTCGTCTTTTGGGCAAGACGCCGGAGCACATCCGAGTCGAAGTGAGTGACAACCTTTACAAAAATGCCATGGGCGTCTTTGTTCCCGGTACGGGCCAAATCGGTTTGCCGATTGCGGCCACCGTCGGCGCCTTAGGAGGCAATCCCGACGCAGGACTCGAAGTGTTGGCTTCTGTGACGCCGGAGCACGTCGCCCAAGCCTTAAAGATGATTGAAGAAAAGCGTGTCGACATTGAACGCGCTGATACGACTGAATTTATCTTCTGCAAAGCCACATTAACCGCTCAAGGTGACACAGCCGAAGTAACGATTAGCGGTGGTCACATCGATATCGCTTTGATGGTGAAAAACGGTGAAGTGGTTTTTGAGAAAAAGCACGTTATTGAAACAACGACCGAAGGGACTTCCGCCATCGGTGGCGAAGACGTCAACCTTCGCAACATCTACGACTTTGCTTGCAAGGTGCCGCTTGAAGACATCCAATTCATTTTGGAAGCTAAAGACATCAACATGACTTTGGCTCAAGAAGGCCTTGCTCACGAATACGGTTTGCAACTCGGCAAAACCATTGAAATGCAAATGCAAGCCGGTATCATCGGTCGCGACTTAGTCAATAGCATGGCGTCTTTCACGGCCGCTGCTTCTGACGCTCGTATGGGGGGTGCGACGCTCCCCGCCATGAGTAACTACGGTAGCGGTAACCAAGGCATCACGGCCACGATTCCGGTGGTGAAAATGGCTGAGTTTGTCAAAGCTGACGACGAGCGCTTGGCTCGCGCCTTGATTATGTCTCACTTGGGCGCTATCTACATCAAGAGCCACTACCCGTCTCTGTCGGCTTTCTGCGGCAACACCGCAACGGCTTCTGCCGTTTCCATGGCCTTGGTCTACTTAAATGGCGGCACGTACGAGCAAAGTTGCATGGCCATTAATAACGTGATTAGTGACACGTCCGGCATGGTCTGTGACGGTGCTAAGAGTACCTGCGCCATGAAGGTGCATACGGCTGCTCAATCGGCCTACAAGTGCTGCTTCTTGGCATTGGCTAACCAAGGTGTTTGCGGTCAAGGTATCGTGAACGCTGACGTTGAAAAGACGATTGATAACTTAGGCGCCATGATCACCAAGGGCATGCGCCAAACCGATGAAAAGATCATCGAAATCATGCGTAAGAGCTAAGTTTTCGCACCACTGACTAAAAAAGGGCCTGATTGTTGAAATCAAGCCCTTTTTCTTTGTCCTAATTTTTAACGATTAGGCACGCTTTTCCAAAATTTCGATGGCGGGCAACACCTTGCCTTCCAAGAATTCCAAGAAAGCGCCACCGCCCGTGGAGATGTAGGAAACCTTATCGGCGATACCGAACTTGCCGACTGCAGCCACCGTGTCACCGCCACCTGCGATGGAGAAGGCGCCGTTTTCCGTGGCCTTGGCAATGGCTTGAGCCATCACTTCCGTACCATGAGCAAAAGGCTTCATTTCGAAAACGCCCACCGGACCGTTCCAAACAATGGTGCCGGCCTTTTGAAGGATTTCACCCAAAGCTTGTGCCGTTTCAGGACCCACGTCCAAAATCATTTCATCGTCGGCAACGTCATCAACCTTGCAAACACGCATTTCGGCGTCTTCAGCAAAAGCCTTAGCGACCACAACGTCGGTCGGCAACGGCAACGTTGCGCCCTTATCGGCCAAGGTCTTCAAAATCGTCTTACATTCTTCCACCAAATCGGGTTCAGCCAAAGACTTACCGATCTTGTAGCCGGCAGCCATCAAGAACGTATTGGCGATACCGCCACCAACGATCAATTGATCAACCTTTTGGGCCAAGTTATTTAAGATCGTCAACTTCGTGGAAACCTTAGAGCCACCAACAATAGCCACTAACGGGTGCTTGGCTTCTTCAACAGCTTTCGTTAAAGCTTCGATTTCAGCAGCCATCAAAGGACCGGCACAAACCGTTTCAGCGTATTGAGCCACACCGTAGGTGGAGGCTTGAGCGCGGTGAGCCGTACCGAAAGCGTCGTTGACAAACACGTCGCACAAAGCACCGTACTTCTTAGAGAGTTCTTCCTTGCACTTCTTTTCACCGACGTTGCAGCGGCAGTTTTCCAACATCACCACTTCGCCTTCAGCGACTTCAAAGCCACCGTCAACCCAGTCTTCGATCAAACGAACGGGGCTACCCAAGA
>CABSHY010000049.1 GCA_902477615.1 uncultured Sutterella sp. | reverse complement strand
TTTTGCCTCACCGGCCAAGCGAGCCACTTGGGGCAGACCCGCTCCAATGAAAACAACAGGCAAGCCTTCTTGCGCCATCCGATGCATTGAAACAATTAAAGCCGAAAGGTCTCGTTCATTAAGATATTGAACTTCGTCCAAAAGCAACAACCAAGCAGTGTTAACCTCGGCAGCGGCTCGGCCAATCATTTCGAACATGTCTGGTAAATCATATTCAATATTACCTGTATCGGCTAAACCAACTTCAGGTTCAATGCTGACTTCAATATCTGAAATACTGATCTTTAAACCGGTTGCGAAGCTTTTTAAAGCCCTCAAACCTCGCACTGCAATGTCTTTAGCCTTTTCAGCTGTCGATAAAGATCGAAGCACTCTACGCATTTCCGGATACAAAAGATCTGCCAACGCTCCATTTTCCGGTGCCTCAACCTTTGCAACGGCAATTCCTTTTGATCTTGCACGTTGACCGATTTCAGTCAGTAAAACCGTTTTCCCGACACCTCTAAGACCCAACAACATCATCGGGCGTGAAGAGTAGCCTTTCTTTGCACGTAAATAAGAACTCTCAGCATTGGATAAAATTTCATCACGGCCAGCTAATTCAGGAGGTGGGGTACCCGCTCCTGGAGCAAAAGGATTCATACGCATGATTCATTCCAGTAAAAAGACAATTATCGTCGTATAGAAAACATAGTTGTTTATGGGACTTTATAGCTATTTATAATACTCTATAGCATTTTATAGCACTCTATAGTATTCTATAGTATGTTATAGCATATTATAGTAGCTTATAGCACTCTATAGTATGTTATTGCCTTCGTAATTAGTATGAATTTGCCTTACAGAGTCTGTACATTGTTATTTAAGCAGATAATTCTCGACAACTTGGGCAAACACACTCGCTCCGATCGGAAGCGCTTCATCATTAAAATCAAATTGAGGATTGTGAAGACCACAGGTACCGCTAGCACCGGAACCTACAAAGAAAAAGGCGCCAGGAACCTTCTTTAAATACTCGCCGAAATCTTCAGAGGGCATCACCGGTTCTTGTTCAACCAAAGCTTTCACTCCAAGTGTCTCAATCGCGGCGGTCCTAACGAGTTGGGCACAATCCGGTGTATTAATCACAGGAGAGACTTGGCGATCAAATGAGACTTTCGCTTGAGCCCCAAAGGCCATAGCCACTTGAGAAGCAATACTTTTCATTTGAGATTCAATAAGATCCGTGACACCTTCATCAAAGGTTCTGACCGTACCGCCCATGTAAGCTGAATCAGGAATGACGTTGTAAGATTGGCCTGCTTTGACCTGACAAATCGAAAGAACAGCGGCATCTTGAGGCTTTTTCATCCGGGTAATAATGCCTTGTAAGGCATTGGCAATCTGAATCGCAACAAAAATAGGATCAACCGAAAGGTTGGGCATGGCGCCATGCGAGCCCCTCCCCGTCACCTCAATCTCAAAGGCGTTGCAACTAGCCATAATGGCTTTATCGGCAACGCCAACCGTTCCGACCGGTAACTCAGGCCAATTGTGGCAACCTAAAATCATGTCTGACGGAAACTTCTCAAAAAGACCGGCTTGCACCATTTCGCTCGCGCCCCCATCTTGTTCTTCGCTGGGCTGAAAGACAAAATACACAGTGCCCGAGAACTGACGAGTCTGAGCTAAATAACGCGCTGCCATTAAAAGCATGGCCATGTGACCATCATGCCCGCAGGCATGCATCACTCCTTCATTTTTTGAGCAATAAGAAAAAGCATTTTTCTCTGAAATGGCGAGCGCATCCATATCGGCTCTTAAAGCAATGCTTTTAGTCCCATCCCCGTTCCTAAGTACACCGACAACACCGGTGCCGACGATATCCGTATGAACCTCAATCCCCCAACTGTTTAAGCACGAGGCGATGAATTCCGCAGTTTGAAATTCCTTGTGACTGAGCTCGGGATATTGGTGGAGATGTTGGCGAATGGCGGTAAACTCGGGCACCAAGTCGAGCATGGCTTTTTGAATGGACATCTTTGCTTTCCGGTTAGACAACTAAAGTGCCGTTTCCGGCACTTTAGTTTCGATTGATCTTAGTGCTTCGTACCAAACCACTTTTGGTAAATCTTGTCGTATTCACCGTTGGCCTTGATGGTCTTTAAACCCTTATTGAGTTTGTCGAGCATCTTCTTATTACTCTTAGCAACGGCAAAACCCACTTGCTTCGGATTGTAGAGTTCAGGCGTCGTCATGATTTCCTTATCATTGTGGCGAGCTAAATAGTGATCAATCACAGTCTTACCCACGATAGCAGCTTGACATCCGTCATACTTCAAATCCATGAAGGCCTCAATGACTTGGTCGAAGTCAACAACTTTAGCGCCTTTGATTTCTTTAGCAAAGATGGAGCCGGTCGAACCGATTTGAGCACAAACGCGCTTACCTTCCAAGTCCTTAATCGTCTTGTACTTATTCTTGTCCTTACTCTTAATGACCATGGCAAGACCGACATCGTAGTACGGATCAGAGAAGTTGACTTGTTTTTGACGTGCCGGCGTAATCGTCATGGCGCAAGCGGCGACATCAACCATGTTCGTTTGAATGGCAGGGATGATGCCGGCAAATTGCATATTTTGAATCTTCGGTTCGTCACCATTGGCCTTAATAACTGCCTTAATCAAATCGATGTCAAAACCTACGATTTCATTCGTTTTTTCATCTTTATACTCAAAAGGAGCGAGACCGGCATCGGTGCCAACCAAAATGGTTTCAGCGCAAGCGCTTCCCATTAAAACACTACCTAAGAGCAAAGCCAAAATTGATTTTTTCATTTTGAAGTTCCTTAAACAAAATTAAATTCGGTTTTGGCAGTGTATGCCCGAGATAATTCTCAAATCAAACGGCAATCAAAATTGATTTTTTTAGATTTTTTAAACAAAAGTTCGAACAAAATGAAATCAATTGTCGACGGCTTAAATTCAATAGAATCAGTGTGTTATAAACGTTAATATTGATAAATAAGAAAAACACCTTAGAGGAATTCAACTAAATGTTGAGTCTTTCAACCAATGTTTTATCGAAACAACGAACCGATCTTAGAAAAAACGTATAAAAATAAATAACCAATGAAAACAATGTGTTATGATTTTTAAATCATTCATGTCGACAAAATGAGTTTTTGATTTTGATCAAATATCACCCAAAAGGGAGAAAAAACGCTCGGCGCTTTGCAAAGCAACCGAGCGTTACAAGTTAAACGTTAAACGTCAATTAGACGTCAGCGTTTTCCGTACGCGTGGCAGGACCTTTATAGCCTTCCGTTTCAATGAAGGCGGTATCCATCACAGCGATGCGTTGATTACCGACGAACGTGTGGAGCCAAATGTCATAGGTGGCACCGGCCAACATGTTCTTAGCAAGATCTTTTTGCGTAAACGTTAAGATCATATCGACCTTACCGTCACCGTCGACGTCGCGCTTGGTGGTCTTCACGGGTTGAGCAAGCTTATCGGCCATCTTGATCTTATTGCCGATCGAAGCACGGCCAACACCGGCGTAGGTCTTCTTAAGATCAATCTTCGTGGCATCCATCTTACCCTTGGAGTACAACACGATATCGACCGTCTTGTCGCTCTTCGGATCGATGCTATCGGCCATCACGCTCATGCTGTACGGAGCCATCTTCGTTAAGAAGCCTGCTACTTCAGCTTGGGCTTCTCTGAAGGTCTTCAAGTTATAGGCATGCAAGTATTCAGTGGCCTTATATTCCGAAACCTTCAATAAAGTCTTGGCGTGTTCTTCAACAGCCTTACGATCCTTGGCCCAATCCGCTTCCAAACCTGCCACAAATTGTTGAACGCGCTTGAGGTCTTGGCGTTGGAAGTCATAGGTGTTAGCGGCATTCACGAACGTCGTAACAGGCCATTCGGCACGGTAGCTAAAGTATTCAGGCGTACCCTTGAAGTGTTCAGCCGTAGCCTTTTCCCAACTAAAGAAGGCAGTACCTTCTGCCGGGCGAGCCAACGGATAGAACGGCACATACGGCGTTTGGCATGGACGAGCATGCGTGCGGAAACCGGCGATTAAGAGCGGATTGGCGTTCATTTCGTACACAACGGATTCATGCGTCGTTGCACGGCAGATACCCAAACTCATCGTGTGGTACCACATGTTGTCTTGTTTGGCGATATCGGCTTCGTGCGTACGAAGGATGGCCTTGACGTCTTCAACACCGAACTTCTTATTAGGTGTGACGCTATACGGGAACTTTTCCGGATCCGTGATGGTCAAACCGGCAATCTTCTTCCATGCGAGTTGGTTACGGGAGAAGTTGTAGTCAGCAGAGCGGCGTTCTGCCGGAGCAACGGCAACACGGTAGTTAAAGTCGGAATAAACACCTTCCTTAGCGGGTTTGTAGCGACCGTTCTTGATAGCACGTTCAATCATGCCCGGAGCAACGATAACGTTAGCCGTATCCGTGGCATCGACCTTATCCATCATGAAGTTGTTCGGAATGTAAACCACTTCATTGTCTTTCACACGGCGAGCCACCCTGGTGTTGCCTTGGTGAATAGCGATTTGCCAGGCTTCCTTGCTGTCAGCGATCGTGTACGTACGACCTTCAGAGAAGTAACCATACTTACCCAAGAGGTCAATAGCGATATCAACAGCATGACGAGCAGAGGTTGCGCGTTCAGCCATCAAACGACGGATACCGTAACCAATGCCACCGTCCTTCGTGGGCATGATGTCGTCTTTATAGATACCCGTGCAGGCGTTAGAAGCAATGGTTACACCGTTTTCATTCACAAAACCGTCAGAGAACGAAGCGCCGGACGGATCGTACGTTTGAGACCAATAAAAACCAAACGTCTTTTCAACTTGCGGGATCTCGGCAGCAGCTTCTTCAAACTTGATCTTTTCACCCTTCTTGTGAGTGGCTGCAGGCACCCAATATTAGGCCGTCAAGATACGGCCGCCGTTATCTTCATTGTGGCCAACGATAATGTTGCCGGTCTTACTGACATCTTTACCCACAATAATCGTGGAACATGCGCTGGCGTTTAATGCTAAACCACCTAAAGCAAAACCCAAGGCAGCCGCTGCCAACTTCATTTGAAATGCCATAGGGTCCTCCCCATGAACATTAAGACAAAATCGATCCCGCCCGGAATCGATTAACTTGTTCATTGTAGGCACTTCTATCTAGATAACATAAGAGGGACAAACCCCATATCAAGATTCAAAATTGGCTTTTTTCAATAATTTTCGGTGGATTAACAATTGACTGACGACTTACTCCTCTATCCTTTTTTACGGTTAGGCTTAAAATTGAGGTATTCAATTAGCTTTGAAGGTACAGGTCATGAATTTATTAACTATCGACACCCCCTCCTTCATTCTTGATGAAGGCATCATGGACGCTAATATTGAAAGAATGCGTACCCAAGCTGAAAAACTCGGTGTCACGCTTCGTCCTCACTTAAAAACGAGTAAGTGCTGGGATGTCGCCAAGCGACAAATGGCCACTCCGCAGGGGCCGGTGACGGTTTCAACACTCAAAGAAGCCGAGGAATTTGCCGCTCATGGCGTCACCGATATGATTTATGCCGTCGGCATCGCCCCACAAAAGCTTCCCCGCGTGGCCGCCCTTTATGAAAAAGGTGTGGATCTAAAGATCATTTTGGATAATGTTGCAGCAGCCAAAGCCGTGAGTGATTTTTGCCAAAAGCACAATTATGCCTTTAAAGTCTTGATTGAAATTGACTGCGACGGTCACCGCTCTGGCCTCAAACCTAATGATCCGGAAATTGTAAATGTTGCGAAAGCGATTCTTGCACCTGCGGTCGTTGCCGGTGTCATCACTCACGCAGGCGGCTCCTACGACGTTGATACGCCCGCGGCGCTTTTAAAACGCGCCCAAGGGGAAAGAGACGGTATCAATACGGCAGCAGCCCTTTTAAAAGAAGCCGGTTACGGTTGTCCCATCGTTTCAGTCGGTTCAACTCCTACCGCTCTTTACGCCGATCACCTTGAAGGCGTAACTGAATTACGTGCCGGAGTTTATGTCTTTTTTGACCTCTTTCAAGCCGGTGTCGGTTCTTGCCAAATCAAAGACATTGCTGTTTCTTTATTAGTGACCGTCATCGGCCACCAAAAAGAAAAGGGATGGATTATCACCGACGGTGGCTGGATGGCCATGTCTCGAGATCGGGGTACCGCCAATCAGAAAGTCGACCAGGGTTATGGTCTTGTCTGCGATGTGGAAGGTCGACCCATTGAGGGTCTCTGGATGAGTAGCGCAAACCAAGAGCATGGAATTATTTCAGCTCGAGACGGTCATTCATTAAATTTAGACGACTTCCCGGTCGGAACCCGTTTAAGAATTCTGCCGAACCATGCCTGTCCTTTTGCTGCACAGCATCCTAAATATTTTGTTGTGAACGGTAGCATCGAAGTTAAAGACGTCTGGAATCGATTCTACGGCTGGTAAAGTCGAGTCGGTAAAATTTGAAATACGTTAAGGCGTCGGGTGCAAATCCGACGTCTTTTTTTGTCCAAATTTGGATTGGTATATTTTGAAATACAGATTGTATTTTTACCTTGAACGAGTGCTTTAAGAAATTCTGGCAAAAACGGCATCATAGAATTATAGAAATTTTCTATTAACAGATTTTTAAATCTTTGTTCGCATTTTTGTAACTACGTTCGAAACAAACTCAAGATAACCTCTTAAAGCGAACTTCTAGATCATAAACAAAGACACAAGTCCCAAAAATCAATTTTAATATTTATCTTTACTCGCATTATTCTAAGTATTATTACGCTCTATCATTCATTATATTGAGTGTTACGATCAACTTAAAGCAAAATTTATAGCATTTTTAAACGCTTGACTTTAAAAGATTGATCCTCTTGACAGATGCTCACTTAATCATCATAATAATGAGTGTTATATCGTTATTATTCTCATTTTTGTGAGTGTTATATGCGCCCCTCTATTGCAGTAGAAACCTCTTTACAGGCTCTTGGAGCGAATTTAAAAATCGCTCGTCTTCGTCGTCGCTTGCCACAAACACAGGTAGCAGAACGTGCTGGAATCTCCCTCAACACCCTAGCAAAGATTGAGTCCGGTGACCCCGGTGTATCGATCGGAAATGTGGCTGCTGTTATGCAAGCTATCGGTTTAGGTACTCCCCTCACCGACATCGCCTCTCCCAGTGCGGATACATCGGGTTTGCGCCTTGAAAACGAGCGTTTACCCAAGCGAGCACGCTCCACACGTAAGGTGATTTAATGACTGAGCACAAACAATTTAATGTTTACTTTAAATCTCGCTCCAATCCCCTGCCAGTCGGGACTTTGAGCGTTTCCGACATTGCCGCAGCCCGACCGACCTGCTACTTTGTTTACGATCAGGCGTGGCTTGATTCAGGCTTTGCTTTAGGTCGTGATCTGCCCCTGATCCCCAAAGTCTTCGAAACCAACCCTAGAAACTCACTTTTTGGCTTTATGCAGGACATAACACCCGGAATTGGCGCTCGAAAACTCCACAAATTTGTAAGTAAAAAAGACTTTACAAACATAGAGTTACTAGCACATTCTCAAGAAGTACTTCGACCTGGCGCATTAGGTATCTACGAATCGTTTCAACCTGCACTTCAAGCCAAGCAAATCGGTCCGGTTGCATTGGATTTAGAGCGTTTAATGATGGGACACATCAATATTTCGAACATAGATAATCTCTATAGTGCTCTTTCTGCCCTTCCCGGTGAACGTTTTAAGCTTGGATTTACGGCGAGTAAAAATAGAAATGTGATTTCTAAATTTACACTCCCCGATCCTGATCGTAATTTGGTGCATTGGGAAGCTGTGGGATTAAGTTTGGCCAAGCGCATCGGTCTTAAAACTGTCTCCGCTGAGTTGACTTCCTATCGAGGGATGGATGCTTTAATGAGTACACGTTTCGATCGAGACGATGAGGGTCACCCGTTAGCCTTTGCTTCAGCTCAAGCTTTATTAGGTGCTGCGCCCGATAGCTTCCACTCGTATTTAGAGGTTGCTGACATTTTGAACGAAGATGGCTCAGCACCGACTCAAGACTTGGAAGAACTTTGGAAACGGATGATCTTTAATATGGCGGTGGGTAACGTTAACGATCGATTGGACAATATCGGCTTTATCCGTGAAGACAATGGTTGGCGATTGGCTCCGATTTACTCTGTTACGCCCACGCCTACGCCCTTCCATCGTCGCCATCATGCCCCAG
>CABSHY010000048.1 GCA_902477615.1 uncultured Sutterella sp. | reverse complement strand
CAAAGGACTCCGACATTTTTTCGTTGTAAAAAATGTAGTGATACAACACTTTTTCGTTGTAAAAAGTGTTGTCAAACAACAAAAGTTCGTTGTATTTTTTGTAATTCCATGAAATACTCAACCTAGAATTCGATTATAGAAGGTGTGAGTATGTACAGAATTGCGATTGAAAGACTCTTTAAATGGAAAGAAAGCAAATACCGTAAGCCCTTGATTATTGAAGGCGATCGTCAGGTCGGTAAATCGTGGCTTATGAAAGAATTTGGGCGTCAAGCTTATCAAGATACCATCTATGTCAATTTTGATTCCAACTCAAAAATGGCAGAGCTGTTTGCTTCCGATCTGAACACCAACCGCTTAATTATGGGATTGGAACTGTATGCAGGTCGAAAGATTGATCCAGACAATACGCTATTGATCTTCGATGAGGTTCAAGAAGTCCCGAGAGCGTTGACGTCTCTTAAGTATTTCTGCGAAAACGCCCCTCAGTACCACATTGTCTGTGCGGGTTCTTTGTCGGGCATCGCTGTACGCCCAGGCACGTCTTTTCCTGTAGGTAAAGTCAATCTTCTAAAACTCTACCCTCTTTCTTTCAAAGAGTTTTTAATAGCAATCGGCAAAGAGCGCTTTGCGCAACTGCTTGATGCGAAAGACTTTGAAATGATTACTACCTTCAAGAAAACCTACATAGAGGCTCTAAAGCTTTATTTCTTTGTCGGTGGTATGCCCGAAGCGGTACGAAACTTTGCTGAAAACAAAGACTTTAACGAGGTTCGTGGCATTCAAAAACGAATTCTGACAGCCTACGAACAGGACTTTTCTAAACACGCCCCAAATGCAATTGTTCCGAGACTTCGCATGCTTTGGAATAGCATTCCTTCACAGTTAGCGAAAGACAATAAAAAGTTTATCTACAGCCTGATTCGCGAAGGCGCACGAGCGAAGGACTACGAGATGGCTCTTATGTGGCTTAGCGACTGCGGCCTTATCCATAAAATCAATCGAGTCAATAAGTCAGGTATTCCACTGCGTGCCTACGAGGATTTAAAGGCCTTTAAATTATTTTTTGTTGATGTCGGACTTCTTGGTTGTTTAGCAGGACTTAGCCAACACTCTTTACTTGACGGGAATGACCTTTTTGTTGAGTTCAAAGGGGCTCTTACTGAACAGTACGTTTGTCAGCAGCTAAAAACTCTCGAAGAGTTGCATCTTTACTATTTCACTAACGATAGAGGCTCTTGCGAGATTGACTTTGTCGTTTATACCGGTCAATCAATTGTTCCATTGGAAGTAAAGGCTGAAGTAAACCTTAGAGCCAAGAGTTTAAAAATCTATCAAGAAAAATTCGCACCTGAAATTGCCATCCGAACTTCTATGGCTGACTACAAAAAAGAAGAATGGCTCGTTAATTTGCCGTTGTACGCAATTGATCAGTTCAAAGATGTGGCAAGCGAGGCAATTAATTCTTAACTTCTCTTTTTGACTTTATTACAGAAACGGTATGACAAAAATCATGCCGTTTCTCCAAAGGTTAGATTAATCAGGCAGTTTTCTTTGATCAAGATTATTGCCAAAGCTGAGCCGCCATACAAGCGTCCTTCACAAACGCATTGCTATTGCCTTGAATCGCTTCAATTCGTTGCGCTCTCGTACACTCCCACTTATCGACTGGATATTGATTATCCCAGCCTTGCATCAAGCGCTCTTGCTGCTTACTTAACTTAAAGTGTTGCGGATAGGTCTCCGCCATATAAAGATAAGTACGGGCAATGGGGCCACGCGCATTTTCTGGCGGCTCTGCACGACGTCGATCAATCTTCATTTGGCAAGAGCCGAAACTTGACGGCACACCGGGCAAGAGTTGGAAGTTATAGTTTTGACGCATGGCATTAACGGCGCCAATGGCTGGGTAAAGGTTATAGAGATCGGCTTGCATCAAACGGAAGTCATAATTAACTTTTTCTGCGCATTTACGCCCCTTAAAGGTCTTCCCATTGGGATTGACGCAAGCTCGATCACCTTCTCGCCATTCTTTAAAAGAGCGTCCAAAGTTTTCTGCCGGCACAACGTGTTCCCATTCAACTCGCGTTGCACGCTTTTCATGTTTCTCAGTCACAAAGCCCTCAGGCAATGTGATGTTTTTGCGTTGATCAAACGAAGCTTCACAGTAAAGCGTCACACGATGGTCGAAATAGACCTTACGTTCCAAAAGTCGCTTTGCGTCATTAAAGGAATCAATTACCGGCAGCCGTTGCCACCAAAGGCACCATCAATAAAGGCAGTAAGGAAAAACGCATCTTAAAATCTTGTTGAAAAATTGAACCAATACTTAAAGTCTACCTGAAGAAAAGGGACTGAAACCTTTCGATTCCAATCCCCTTCAATTAAGTTTTAAAACGCATCATTAACGTTCATAAACCCAGTGGCCGTTGACCATCGTGCGATCCACCTTCGTTTGCAAGATTTGATCGTGCGGAATCGTAAACAAATCTTGGCTTAAAACCACCAAATCTGCAACGAAACCGGCCTTCAAACGACCCTTTGAGTTTTCTTCAAAGGAGCAGTAAGCGCTTTCCGTGGTGTAGCAGTCAATGGCTTGGGCCATATCGAAGCACTCTTCGGGATAGAAACCGCCGGCAGGTTCACCGCGCAAGTTTTGGCGCGTCACAGCACAGTAGATGTTATCAATCGGGTTCATGTCTTCGATCGGAGAGTCCGTGCCAAAGCTCGTATGAACGCCCATATCCACTAAGCTCTTAAAGGCGTAGCTGGTGCTAGCCAATTCAGCGCCCACACGATCTTCGACAATGGCCGTATCGTAGTGCAAGAAAATCGGTTGGACGTAAGCCAAAATACCGTTTTTGGTGAAGCGTTCCAACAACGGGCGGTCAGTAATTTGAACGTGAACGATACCCAAGCGCAACGGATTTTCACCATTGGTGCAAACCTTGTCGTAGCTATTTAAAACGTTTTCAATGGCGCCGTCACCAATGGCGTGAATCGCAACAGAGCAATCGTTTTCCACGGCCATCCCGACTAACGTATCCAATTGAGACTCGGTGAGCGTTGCAATCCCCTTGGTGGAGGGATCATCATGGTACGGTTGACGCATCAAGGCCGTACGAGCACCGAGGCTACCGTCGACAAAGAGCTTCTTCTGACCAAACTTGTTGAAGTCCGTCCCCATACCGGTGCGATAACCCATGTTCAAGAAACGTTGGAATTCCGTGGGTTCCATGAAACTGAATTGGTGGTAAGCACGAATATTGGGCGTTTCTGCCAAAACTTCTTCAAAAGCTTGCAACGTCGTTTCCCAGTCACTTAAACGCAAGTCGCACGTTTGCACAGAAGTCACACCCGTTTCAGAGGCATGAGCCATAGCAGAACGAATCAAACGCTTCTTGGCTTCAACGGAGCGGCTAGCCATAATGGAGCGCACTTGGGCACGGGCATTTTCGCGGAAGATCCCCGTCAATTCCCCGTTTTCAACGTCAATGGCACCCCCTTCGTTGGGAACCGTATCCACCGTGACGCCGGCCATTTCCAAAGCCATGGTATTACAGACCAAAATGTGACCACAGGCGCGATCAAAGATGATCGGGTGCTCAGTGGAAATTTTGTCCAAATCGTGACGATTCAAAAGGCGATGCTCGTCGGTGAAATAGTCTTGATTCCAACCCATGCCGTGAATAACTTCACCAGGAGCCACTTGGTTTTCTTCAATGTAGCGACGCCCCTTTTCAATGATTTCAGAAATGGTCGTTGTTCCCAACAAGCGCACAGCAGCCAAAGCAATACCCGTGTTCATTAAATGTTGGTGAGAGTCGTTAAAACCCGGCACAATCGTGCGACCTTGGGCATCAAAAACTTCAACATCCGGGGCTGCCACGGCACGAACCTCTTCTTCCGTACCCACGGCTGCAATTCGACCATCGTCACCTACCAAGAGGGCTTGGGCAAAATGATCACGTTCAACGTAGATCTTGGCATTCGTAATTAATAAAGACATTAGTTTTCTCCTTCTTGTTGTTGACGAACAACGGTTTCATGAGACTTGCGGAATAAGATTTCATAAATCACCAAACCGAGCAACGGAACGATGGCACCTAAGACAACCGTGAACGGGTCATTAGCAACGGTATTGACGATCAAACCAACCATAACGGCACAGATAATGAAAACGGTGAACGGATAGAACCAAACCTTGTACGGACGTTCCATCGTCGGATACTTCTTACGCAACACGATGACGGAGTAGAAAGCCATACCGTGGAAGATCATGCCGCACAAAGCCACCAAGCTCGTCAATTCACTCAAAGAGCGAAACAAAATCAAAACGATAGAAATAATGGCGCAAGCGATTTGAGCATTCACGGGCGTACGATATTCAGGGTGCAACTTGCCCAAGCTCTTAAACAAAGCACCGTCACGGGCCATGGCGTAGAACATACGCGGGAACACTATCACGCAACCGTTCAAGGAGTTGAAGATGGCCAAAATCATGGCAGCACCCACAACGTACATACCGGCACCACCAAACAATTCCTTGGCAGCTTCCGTACCGATGTAGTAGTTGTGGCTTTCAACCATGCTCACGATCATTTCCGGCGGCACAACGCGAAAGATCGAGTAGTTAAAGAGAACATAGAGTAAAGCCACGCCCGTGATAGCAAGGATCAAAGACAACGGGATGTTGCGCTTCGGGTTCTTGATTTCTTCGGCAATCGTGTTGAGGTTGGTCCAACCTTCGTAGGCCCACAAAGTGGCGATCACTGCAAAACCGATCATGGATAAGAGCGTAGAGATCGACGGCATTTCGGCAGGCATTGCCAAAAGGTCTGGGTTGTATTCACCCATGAAAAGACCGCAGAAGAGCAAAATCAAGATCGGGAAAAGCTTCAAGACCATGAAGATGTTTTGCAAGGAGCTCCCCAACTTAATCCCACGCATATTAAAGAGCGTCAAAAGAATGACCGATGTAACGGCAATCACCTTTTGCATCATGGGATCAATTTGCCAGAGACTGCTCAAAGAGGCAGCAAAAGCCACAGCCAAAGCGGCCACAGAACCCGGAGACGAGAGCAGGAAGTTACCGAAGCCGCACATAAAGGCGACGCGTTCACCGTATGCTTCACGAAGATAGACATAGTAGCCACCGGCCTTCGGAATCATGGCGCCGAGCTCAGCAAAACAGATACCGCTCATCAACGTCACCAAGCCGCCGATGATCCAGACCAAGAGAGCCAAACCCAAACTCATACCGGCGCGTTCAAGAACGATACCGCCGATATAGAAAATGCCGGAACCGATCATGATACCGGCCAAGACAGAAATGCCGCCAAACAACGTCACTTCACGACGCATCTCCGTTTGTTCACTTTGGAGATGGGCGACAGAATTATTGTTATTAGATGCTGTCATAAAGAACCTTCTGGTAAAAAATTAAAGTAAAAAAAAGTTGCACCCATCGATGCAACCCCAGAAATGTTCTCAATAACAAAAGATGAGAATAGACTTACAGAGTACCATCGATAGCACCTCTTTCCCTATCTGGGAAAGGAGTCATGAAGATGTTCTCTCCATGCCCAACCGTCCTTCTTGTCAGAAGTCCGTTTCGGCGAATTGACCTTTCATCGTGTTCTTTGGGTACCCCCTCCGACGACTACTCATTCGTTTCGCGCCTCTACCAACTTTGTAATTATTAAACCCCAATTCAAAACAAATGTAAATAAGACATTCTCAGCAAAAAGGCCATAAAACCGAAGTTTTATGGCCTTGACTAAGGGGGATTGACTAGCTTTTAAGCGTTATCACTAACACGGAACACCAGTTCTTGATTTTCGCAATCAACGCAAACGTGGTTCTTGGGCTTAATTTCGCCGGCCAACAATTTACGAGACAATGCGTTTTCAACATGGTCTTGGATCGCACGCTTCAAAGGACGAGCGCCATAGAGCGGATCAAAGCCCACCGTGGCGATTTCTGCCAATGCCGCGTCAGTCACATCCATCGTAATGTCTTGTTGTTCAAGGCGAGAAGCCAAGCGCTTTAATTGGATCTTGGCAATATTCTTAATCGCCTCTTGACCCAAAGCGTTAAAGACCACAATTTCATCAATACGGTTGATGAATTCCGGACGGAAGTGATCCTTCACTTCTTGCATCACTGCCGACTTAATCGTTTCCTTACCTTGACCGGCAAGCGATTGGATTTCATGTGAACCCAAATTACTCGTCATAATGATGACGGTATTTTTGAAGTCCACCGTACGGCCTTGACCGTCGGTCATACGACCATCGTCCAACACTTGCAAAAGGACATTGAAAACGTCAGGATGAGCCTTCTCAACTTCGTCCAACAAGATCACGCTGTAGGGCTTACGACGAACGGCTTCGGTTAAGTAGCCACCTTCTTCATAGCCCACGTATCCCGGAGGCGCACCAATCAAACGAGCAACAGAGTGTTTTTCCATAAATTCACTCATGTCGATACGAATCATGGCTTCTTCCGTATCAAAGAGGAACTGCGCCAACGCCTTCGTTAATTCCGTCTTACCGACCCCTGTGGGGCCTAAGAATAGGAAGGAACCATACGGACGGTTAGGATCGGACAAGCCGGCACGAGAACGCAAAATCGTATCCACAACGGCTTTGACCGCTTCACCCTGACCGACAACACGATCTTCAAGGGCTTCACCCATGTGCAGAAGCTTTTGGCGTTCCCCTTCCATCATCTTGGAGACAGGAATACCCGTTGCACGAGAAACCACTTCAGCGATTTCTTCGGCACCCACGCTCGTGCGCAACAGTTTAGGCTTGGCTTGTTCGTCCTTCTTAGCGGCTTCTGCCTTACGAAGTTTTTCTTCTAACTTCGGCAACACACCGTATTGAAGTTCGGCCAACTTTTCAAATTGCCCTTGACGGCGCAACTCTTCCATTTGATGCTTGGTCTTATCGATTTCGTCACGAACGGTCTTAGCCCCCAAGGCTTCAACCTTTTCGGTTTTCCAAACTTCTTCCAAGTCACCGTATTCTTTGGTCAGCGTTTCGATTTCAGCCTCAATCGCGGCCAAGCGCTTTTTACTGGCTTCATCGGTTTCCTTTTTCATCGCTTCGCGTTCAATCTTTAATTGAATGATACGACGATCCAATTTATCAAGCGCTTCAGGCTTAGAATCGATTTCCATCTTCACGCGTGCGGCGGCTTCATCAATTAAGTCAATCGCCTTATCGGGTAAGAAACGATCCGTGATGTAGCGGTGCGAGAGTTCGGCAGCCGTCACAATTGCGGGGTCCGTGATTTCCACGCCATGGTGCGCTTCATACTTTTCTTGTAAGCCACGCAAAATAGCGATCGTGTCTTCAACACTAGGTTCATCCACCATCACTTTTTGGAAACGACGTTCAAGTGCGGCATCTTTTTCCACGTATTTACGATATTCATCCAAAGTCGTTGCACCAATCACATGCAACTCACCGCGAGCAAGTGCGGGTTTGAGCATATTGCCGGCATCCATCGAACCTTCGGTTTTCCCGGCACCCACCACCGTGTGCAATTCATCGATAAAAAGAATGATTTGACCGTTAGCGGCAGAAACTTCTTTTAAAAGCTTCTTCAAACGTTCTTCGAATTCACCACGGTACTTGGCACCGGCAATGAGCCCGGCCATATCAAGGCTTAAGATGCGCTTATTTTTAAGCGTATCGGGCACTTCGCCATTCACAATACGTTGGGCCAACCCTTCAACCACAGCCGTTTTACCCACACCGGGTTCACCGATCAAAACAGGATTGTTCTTCGTGCGGCGTTGCAAAATTTGCATCGCACGACGAATTTCATCGTCACGACCGATCACAGGGTCAAGTTTGCCTTCACGAGCCTTAGCCGTTAAGTCAATTGTGTATTTCTTCAATGTTTCGCGTTGGTTTTCGCTATCGGGGTTATCTGCCGTTTCGCCGCCACGCACTTCGTTAATCGAAGCCTCCATGGCCTTACGCGTCAAACCGCAACGCTTAGCAATACGACCGGCCTCACCTTGATCTTGCGTCAAAGCCAACAGGGCCATATCAATGGAGATGTATTCATCACCTCGGGCCATGGCTTCTTTTTCGGTCAAGTTCAACCAATTGATGAGCTCACGACCGGCTTGAATGTTGCCACCTGCACCACTGACTTTGGGTAAGTGATTCAAGGTTTCGTCCGTTTCTTTCACGAGCTTGGTGACTTGAACACCGGCGCGTTCCAAAAGACTTTTCGTAGAACCATCATCGTCACGCA
>CABSHY010000047.1 GCA_902477615.1 uncultured Sutterella sp. | reverse complement strand
ATGTGAAAAACGGCATGAGTGATGCGGGTATCTTCTTTAAGGGCATGGGAACGGGCTTTTCTCAAGTCGTGGTTTTGATTGTTGCCGCATCAACTATGGTGGCAGGTCTTAGTGCCATGGGCATGATTAAGATGATTTCAAGTTCCATCCAAGGGTTGGAAAATGCCGATACCGGTTTGATGTTTGCTTTCTCCGGTATCACGGCTTTGATTACCTTTATCAGTGGTTCGGGCAATGCAGTTTTCTATAGCTTCATTGAGTTGATTCCTCAGTTGACGCAACAAGCTCAAATTGACCCGATTATGGTTGCATTGCCAATGCAATGTACTTCTAATTTGATTCGTGCGGTTTCGCCTGTTTCTGCTGTTGTCATTATTGTGGCTGCTGTAGTTAAGGTCAATCCGTTAATTATTGTCAAGCGCACGGCCGTACCGCTTTTGGTCGGTTGGGTAAGCGTAATGGCAATCTCCTTAATTCGTTATCTTTAATTTTTGAAAAGGTGGCTTCTCATGGCATATCAAGAACCGATCAAACAATCGTGGCTCGTTGAAAAACGTCGTGAAATACACGCTTGGCCGGAACCCGGTTGGGCGGAGTTTGTCTCCAGTGCTCGTGCGATTGAGTATTTGGAAAAAGAGGGCTTTAAAGTTCTTTGTGGCCGAGAAGTCATCAATGAGAATTTTATTCGTGGCGCCAAACCTTTGGAGATTGAAGAGGGGTTGAAATTTGCTCGTGAACGCGGCGTGAGCGAAGAGCTTTTAGCTCGCATGAACGGCGTGACGGGTGTTGTCGGTATTTTTGATACCGGTCGCCCCGGCCCCGTTATCGGTTTTCGCTGTGAATTGGACTGTATTCCTGTGACGGAAACCAGTGACCCTGAACATATTCCGAATAAAGAGGGTTTTGCTTCTCAACATCCGGGCTATATGCATGCTTGTTCTCACGATGGCCCTCAAGCTGTTTTAATGGGGCTAGCTACGTGGATTAAGGCCAATGCCGATCAATTGTGCGGTACGGTCAAAATTATTTATCAACCGGCTGAAGAAGGTGGCCGTGGCGGTCGTCCGATGGCAGAAAGCGGCATTTTGGATGATTTGGACTTCTTATATTGCGGACACTTCGGTTGTGATATCCCTGCCGGAGAAGTCATTACGGCACCGGAGAAATTCTTGTGCTCGACGAAATTTGACCTCCAATACAAGGGCTCTCCCTCACACGCTGCTATGCAACCTGAAGTAGGTCGCAATGCTCTCATGGCAGCCGCAACTGCCTCTTTATCCTTGATGAGTTTGCCTCGTCACGGTTTGGGTATGACGCGCGTTAATGTCGGCACGCTTCGAGCCGGTGAGGGCCGCAACGTGATTGCCTCTAAGGCTGAGATGCAATGCGAAGTGCGTGGCGAAACGGCCAAGATTAATGAGGATATGTTTAACGAAGCGATGACGCGAGCCAAGGCCGCTGCCGCTATGTACGGTTGCGAATTTGACTGCAAGATTTTAGGCGAAACGTTGGACTTTAATCCTGATCCGGAAGCTCGAGACAATATTGCTAAGGCTGCCGAAGGCGTAAGCCACGTTGAAAAGATCACAGCTTGGATGAACTTTAACGGTAGTGAAGATGCAACGGTTTTGGCTCAACGTGTTCAACGCTTGGGTGGTAAATGCAGTTACGTTGTCGTGGGTTCTGAATTAAAGGCCGGTCACCATCAATGTGCGTTCGATTTTGAAGAAAAACGCCTGATCTCACTTTTTGAAATTTATCGTAACTTGGTGATTCACCACTTAGCAAAATAATAAGAAAAAGCCCCGATCTGAGTCGGGGCGATTTTTTTGTCCGCTACCAAGCTTTGAGGTTATCGAGTTGCGTGACGGTTGCAACATAAAACTCATAGCGCTCTTGGCTGATGAGACCTGCCTCAACGGCAGCCTTCACAGAACAACTGGGTTCTTTTAAGTGACGGCAATTGGCAAAGCGACAGCCTTCAACATGAGGCAAGATGTCGGGCATGGCTCTCAAAATGTCATTGAGTTCCAAATGTGCTAAGCCAAACTCTTGAAAACCCGGCGAGTCGATGACAAAACCACTAGCACGATCAAGATCGTACAGTGTCGTTGTCGTTGTTGTTTGACGACCTAAATTAAGCGCTTGGGAATACTCTTGAGTACGAGCGTTTGCCTCTTCAACCAAGAGGTTCAAAATCGTGGATTTACCCATACCGGACTGACCGACCAATAAGGATTTTTTCTCGTTAAAAATTCGATCGAGAAGCGCAATGGTCTCACTGCCTTCATCAAGCGCTGAGAGACTATAGGTCTCATAACCCATGGCAGTGAGGTCATCTAAGAAGTGCTTTGCTTCGTCAGCACCCTCTGTTAAGTCAGTTTTATTGCGAATAATGATCGGGTGAACCTGTGCTGTGTGAGCTGCTAAAAGGGCTTTCCAAACAAACCAGGGGTTAAATCGGGGAGCACTAGCAAAAACAATGACCAATTGATCAATATTGGCGGCTAGCGTCTTCGTTCGCCACTCGTCTTGACGGAAAAGTAATGATTCACGGTCTTTGACCGATTCAATGGCGACCGTATTATCAAACGCTTGTGAGCATTCCACCCAGTCACCCACAACCACGTCCGCTTTTTTACCTCGACGGTGAGCTTCAAAAATTGCCCCTTCGGCATTACGAACGAAATGATGACGCCCATGAGAAGAGGTCACTTGAGCGGTAAAGGTCTCAGAATTTTTACTTTGTTTCTTCGACGGTCTCATGCTTTTTCTCTTCAAATGCACTATGACGTTGACGTAACTGTTTCAATGCGACTTTACGTCGCCCTGAACTAGGGCGCTTGAAAGCGGCCTTTGTTGCTGAATCTTCTTGCGTTGAAGCGGTTTGAACTTCAGATTTTTCTTCTTCAATGTCCAAAGTCTTTGTTTCTACCGTTTCAGTAACGACAGGTTCTTGCGAGGGTTGGGTTTCAACCGCTTGTTCAATCACTTCCGAAGTTTCTGTCAATGGAGTATTCGTTACTTCAATATCATTCGTGTTTTGACTTTCGGATTCAATTGCCAGGGAGTCAACCTTTTCAGAAACTGACTCTTCTTCAGATTTAATCTCTTCAGACACTACATTACTTTCCGATTCAACGGAAATGTCGACTTGAGTTTCCTCGTTGGCAATCGTTTTTTGGCTTAAATCGTGTTCGTCCTCTTGAGCTGTCTGCACTGCAGAGTCAATCGAGGGATTGATTTTTTCAATATCGTCGGCCTCGTGAACCTCTTCGACCTTGTCATCAGGCTTGGCAACCACGGGTTCATCTACGACAGTATCCACCGTATGGTTAGCGGAGACGTTGCTGTCAGAATGGACGATATCATCGGCTTTACCGGTTTCGCTTTCCTTGGCCTCAATAGCCGGAGCAGGTATTTCACTAACGCTACTTTGTTGCCCAAGAGCTTTTGCTTTACGTCGGGCTCGATAATCTTTTTGCATTTTGTTAAGGCGTTGAACGATATCAACAAAGCCTTGCCAAATACTCATCTTATAGGTGCGGTGTTGGGTATTGTCTTGGCTAAATGCTTTTTCATTGATTTCCTGGGCAGGATCGATGTAGCTACCCAATGGTTGCGTGACGTCGTTGCGTTGTGCTTCGGCTTTCGCAATCAATTCAGCTTCTTTTTTATGAGCAAGTTCGCGTTGAAGATTTTCTTGACGATCGTAATCAACTAAAGACTTATGCTTGTTGTGTTGATCCAATGCAAGACTAACGTTAACGATATTGCGGTTTCTTGCCAAGTCGGCTTCAAACTTTTGCTGTTCGAGCAACTCGTTTTTAATCTTCATGTAGTCTTTTTGGACACGATTGATACGCGCCATCAAGCTCGGCTCGTGCGAAAAGAGCAAATCAAAAAACTCTAGCGTCACACAAGAGTGACGGATGGGCGAGGGCGTTAACTCAATAAGCGCATTGGTAATGGAATTTAATCCTGCATAGTGCAATGCGAAAAGGTCCGAACGGAAAATTAAATGGCGTAAAAACGCTTCCATCGGCAACTTAAACGGAAAGAGAATGACCGGTAAGGCCACAATTGCAAAAGCGAGCAACGAGCCATAGTAGGGGCCAGGGCCAATCGCCTTAAATCCGATTTCATTTAAGAACCATGATTGGGGAGCAAGCCACCCTAAGAACATGAAGACAAGTAAGCTCACCAAGGCACAAACGGCCCATGCTTGGAAATACATGTGACTTAAGTTGCGTGCTAATGCGTGAGCACTGATGGCCATTAAATTGTCTTCTGAGAGTTTGTTATAAACATCGTGGCGAATGAAAAGACGGACTTTCTTTCGATGACCGAACGCAAAAGCCGGAGGCAATTGATCGTTGTGTTCGGGGTTTGTTACCCGAATGTCTTCAATTTGAATCTCGGCGCGCGCCCCCAATTTCTTTAAACGGTCAATGAGCGCTTCGTTGTTGCATTTGTCTTCCATTGAAGGGTGCAAGGAATAGCGCAAACGACAAGCCAATTGCAACGGGAAAATAAGATAGGCTGAAAAGACAATCCAACCGACAATCCACCACATAGCACCGCTTTGGCGCCAAAACCACAAACCAATCCACAGAATCGGTAAAGCGGCCAACCACCCTAAGATGGACATTAATGCAAAACGACCAAACCAACGACTGGGTTGCTCACGCATGTAACCATAGGCTTCGCGCAAGCGAAATTCTTTATACCAGCTAAAGGGTAAGTCAACGATTAAAAATATAAAGGCAACGAGGGCCGGAAGCATCCAATGGAAAGCAAATTGGTCACCGACCTGATCAATTAAAAATTCAGAGAGATCGTCAATGCCTTGAAAGAGGGTTAACGCCAAAATCACGCAAGTCGTCACCGTTACTTCTAATAAGTTAAGTTTGGTGCGGGCAATATCGTAGCGAGCCGCCTTTGTGTGTTGGGCTAAAGAAATCTTCTCACGCAAAACCTCTGGCACTTCGGAAATGGTGCGTTTTAAGTGCACGATTTCAGCCGTGCAGGTAAAAGCATGCACTAGAAAGTAAAAAAGAAGTGCAGCCAAGAAAATTTGTTCAAAAGTAAAAGGCATTGAATTGTGGCAATATTAGGTATCTCTAAACACCGAAGTGTAAAGGATTTATTGCTCAAAATGGGACAAGAAATTCAAAAAGACCCTCGTTATAGTGATGACAATCTCATTTGGGTCGATATGGAAATGACTGGGTTGCAACCCGAAGTCAATCGTGTCATTGAAGTGGCCGCTGTCATTACGGACGCTCAACTCAATATCTTGCATGAATGCCAAGTGATTGCTATTCACCAAAGTGAACGTACGATGAATGCAATGGATGCTTGGAATACGGATACGCACGGTCGATCCGGTTTAACAAAGCGAGTCTTGGAATCCACGATTGATGAAGAGACGGCAAGCGACATGCTTTTAAAAGAGTTTGCTCGATTTGTCCCGCCCGGCAAGAGCCCGATGTGTGGTAACTCAATTGGTCAAGATCGTCGCTTTATGGCGCGTTGGATGCCGCGTTTGGAAAATTATTTCCACTATCGTAATCTGGACGTCTCAACGTTTAAAGAATTAGCTCGTCGTTGGGCTCCGGAAGTTCATCAAAGTTTCAAAAAGCGTACGAAGCACGAAGCGCTTTCCGACATTTTGGAAAGTATTGATGAATTGCAACATTATCGTAAGCATTTAATGAAATGCTAATGAGTCATAATCCCTTGATTTGAAAGAAAAAGAAAAAATCTTTCCTTTTCAATAAGAAAGACTCGAAATTCTTTCCTAATTAGGGTACAATGGCGATTCTTCACGGCATGGCCTAACTTCCATGTCCGCTTGTTTTATTTTTTAAAGGTTAAATAACATGTCTGTTCAAGATATCAAAAAGTCCGAAATCGTCGCTCAATATCAACGTAAGGCCGGTGACACGGGTTCTCCCGAAGTGCAAGTCGCTTTGTTGACGGCTCGTATCAATGAATTGACGCCGCACTTCAAGGAACACGCCAAGGATCACCACTCCCGTCGCGGTTTGTTGAAGATGGTTTCTCGTCGTCGTAAGTTGCTCGACTACTTGAAGCGTACGGACGTTGACGCTTACCGTAAGTTGATCTCTGCTTTGAACTTGCGTAAGTAATCAAAACAGCGAAAAGGCGACCTCTAGCAGGTCGTCTTTTTTTAGAAATTAACCCAGAGACGGATTTTTGTTGGTTTTCGGTTTGTGCGTTGCGATGAGAACGCTTTTAGAAAAGAGCCTTCCCACCGCAGCGTATCGGAAACACCGTCTCTCAGAATCTAACTCTTTATAAGGAAAAGACTCATCATGACGATGTTTAATAAAGTTAGTAAGTCCTTCCGCTTTGGTGCACATGAAGTGACGTTGACGACGGGTGAAATTGCTCGTCAAGCCACCGGTGCCGTGATGTGCCAAATGGGCGAAACGGTTGTTTTGGCTACGGTTGTTGCCAAGAAGGAAGCCAAGCCCGGTCAAGACTTCTTCCCGTTGACGGTTGACTACATCGAAAAGACGTACTCTGCCGGTAAGATCCCTGGTGGTTTCTTCAAGCGCGAAGGTCGTCCTTCTGAAAAGGAAACGTTGACGTCTCGTTTGATCGACCGTCCGATCCGTCCGCTCTTCCCGGAAGGTTTCTTCAATGAAGTCCAAGTGATCGTTCACGTGATGTCTGTTGATCCTGAAGTGGATCCGGATATTCCTTCCATGATCGGTGCTTCTGCCGCTTTGGCTATCTCCGGCATTCCTTTCAATGGCCCGATCGGTGCTTGCCGCGTGGGTTACATTGATGGCGAATTCGTTGCCAACCCGAAGCTCTCCGAAATGTCCAAGAGCCGTTTGGACTTGGTTGTCTCCGGTACGGAACGTGCCGTGTTGATGGTTGAATCTGAAGCCGATTGCTTGCCCGAAGATGTCATGCTCAATGCTGTGATGTTCGGTCATGAACAACAACAAGTGGCTATCAACGCTATCAATGAATTGGTTGAAGAAGCCGGTAAGCCTGCTTGGGATTGGGAACCCGCTCCGAAGAACGAAGCTTTGATTGCTCGTATCGCAGAATTGGCTCAAGCCGAATTGAAGATTGCTTACGGTATTCGCAGCAAGCAAGCTCGTACGGAAAAGTTGCGTGAAATCTATGCCATGGTTGATGAAGCTTTGGCTAAGGACGCTGAAGCTGCCGGTACGGAAGCTCCGGATGCTAACGAAGTGGCCGGTATTCTCTTTGAAATGGAAGCCACGCTCGTTCGCTCCAACATTTTGAATGGCGAACCGCGTATTGACGGTCGCGACACGAAGACGGTTCGTCCGATTGAAATCCGTCAAGGTGTTTTGCCGCGCACGCACGGTTCTGCTCTCTTTACGCGTGGTGAAACGCAAGCTCTCGTTGTGACGACCTTGGGTACCAAGCAAGACGAACAAGTGATCGATGGTCTCTTGGGTGAAACGCGTGAACGCTTCATGTTGCACTACAACATGCCTCCGTTTGCCACGGGTGAAACGGGTCGTGTCGGTAGTCCCAAGCGTCGTGAAATCGGTCACGGTCGTTTGGCTAAGCGCGCTTTGTTGGCAGTGTTGCCTTCTGAAGAAGACTTCCAATACAGTATCCGCGTTGTGAGCGAAATCTGTGAATCCAACGGTTCTTCCTCTATGGCTAGCGTTTGCGGCGGTTGCTTGTCCTTGATGGACGCGGGCGTCCCCGTTAAGGATTACGTCGCTGGTGTGGCCATGGGTTTGATCAAGGAAGGCAACAAGTTTGCCGTCTTGACGGACATCTTGGGTGACGAAGACCACTTGGGTGATATGGACTTTAAGGTTGCCGGTACGGAAAACGGCGTGACGGCCTTGCAAATGGATATCAAGATTGAAGGTATCAACAAGGAAATCATGCAAGTCGCATTGGCTCAAGCCCATGACGGTCGTCAACACATTTTGAACGAAATGCGTACGCAAGCCGCCGGCGGTGCTAAGGAATTGTCTCGCTTTGCCCCGCGCATGATCACGATGAAGATCAATCCTGAAAAGATTCGTGACGTGATCGGTAAGGGTGGTGCCGTGATCCGTGGTATCACGGAAGAAACGGGTGCTACGATCAATATCGAAGATGACGGCTCCGTGACGATCGCTTCTGTCGATCCGCAAGCCGGTCTTGCCGCTCAAAAGCGCATCAGCGACATCGTTGCTGAAATCGAAAAGGGCCAAATCTACGAAGGCACGGTTACCCGTTTGTTGGACTTCGGTGCCATCGTTCAATTGTTGCCGGGTAAGGACGGT
>CABSHY010000046.1 GCA_902477615.1 uncultured Sutterella sp. | reverse complement strand
AAGGTACTTGGCCGTTAAGGCAAAAAGCATCTCCATATCAATCACACCATTGTGTCCATTGCGCACTACCAAGGATTCATAACCTTTTCGTACTTCCATATCCCAAGCAGTCATGGTGGGTTTAACGAAGGTGGCGGTCGGGACAGGTTTTTCGCTTGGAGCGTACTTGCGAACGTTAATAAAGCATTGGTTGTATCGGCCACGTTTTTTAGAGGTGTTTGAGACGCACCCCAATTCTTCGTTAATGAAGTACGTGTTTTCGTAGCGAATACCGCGGATGACTTCAGTCACCCGAACGATTTCAAAGTGCTTATCGAGCTTCATTTCCCTTGCAGCCTTATTGAAGGCTTCTGCAACGGAGTGTACGAATACGTCTCGCGCCTCTTCTGGTGTTTTAGCTAAGCTCAACGGGACATAGCCAAAGGCTTGGTTTGTGGTGGCCGTGTCTTTAGGTTGCACGAGGGAGTTTAAGAGTGCGAAACCCACACCAACACCGAGTAAGCTCCCTATCTTCATGTCGCATAAGCTGAAAAAAGCCCGGAGAATGTCACAGTCACACACTACCGGGCTTTCGTCAGTATCTTCAGCCGTTACGATTTCTTGTAATTCCAGGGCAACCAAACATCAAAGTCAAATCCTTCCTGCAATCGGCAGAAGTCCCACTGCATAATTTTCTTCTCTGGATTCTTGCCCTTCGCTAACTCTTCTTCCCAGCCCTTTTCATAACAGTACTTAAAGAGTGCCCGACCGTAATCCCTGAGCCACTGCTCTGCATCAATTCCGTTCAAGCGCGCAGTCTCAAACAGCGTAAAGCAGTCACATAGACTCTTCATCCCCTCAACGGACTGTGAGAAATAGCTATTCTTTCGGATAATTGTTAACGGACGGATCGCTCGCTCCACAATATTGGTGTCACACGGTACTCGTGGATCGGCTAAGAAGTAACGCAAGGCATCGCGCTGGTTCATGTAATACACGCACGCAGCGGCCCAATAAGCACTGCCTTTTTTAACGTAGCGCCCACCCTTGAGTTGCGTTGCTTCTGAAGCCAACCCCTTCATCACTTGTCGATACTATCCATAATCGGTTTAATCTTACTTCGGCGAATTTGTCTGACCCGATCGTAATACTCCTGAAGTGTTTCATCCGATCGACGTTCTCGGACGGTATTTTCGTGTTGATAGACTTGACTCAAACCATCCAATACCGACATCAGCACCATCATGGTGTTGCCTTCAAGCACCTGCTGACGGAAGTGCGCTTTTAATTCTTTATTCGTTAAATTTTTAAACTCGTTCATCAATTGCTCAACATCAAGCGCACGATATATCTCACGGCGGAAGTGAATCAAACACGATTGATGACCTGTTGTCGGCAGACTTTGCTTAATGACACTCGGATAGGCGGCATAACCATCACTGACCAATACATCAGGATTAAAACCGTGTTCGTTGATCACTTCATTGATGCAAGTAGCACTGCGACTACGCATGTAGTGGTAAGACAAAAACGGTCGTACCTCGACCGAGGCGTTAGACAAGGCCAGTACGTAGCTCTGCGAAGAAGTTTTCTCAAGCACTTGGCTACTGCCTTTGCCTTGAGATTGCAAACAGTCGTACGTCGTTTCATCACTGAGCAACACTTCGGTGTCTCGACAGCTCTTTAAAATGGCTTTCACTAAAGGTTGCAGATAAATTTTAGTCCACTGTAAACGCTGACGACTGATCGTGTCATTGCCCAATCGCATCGGTTCAAGAAAGACGGACTGGCAACGATTTAACGGCATACCGTTATGTACCAGAGACATCATTTCGATTAACGTTTCTTGAGAAACGGTTTGATTGGGTAGTACCGGTAACGGAGCGTTATTATCAATGTCGGCATGTACGCTGTGGCACGCAGGACACTGACTGACAGCAATTTGGGTTTGGCACTGACTGAGCACATCGGCCAGCTCCAGATTGATGTTCTTACACTCTTCGTATTGTTGGACGATACTGATCAGTTGAGCACCGCATTGGCAACGATTTTTTGTCTTATTGACCTCAAAGCTTTGATTGGGCAAATCGGCTTGACTGACCTGACGACCTTTAGGTGAGGTCGGCTCAGACAATAACAAGGTCCAGTCCGAGTGGCGATCGCAACGATCGACGATTTCACAGGCGCTTTGTAAAATCGGATTGTCACTGCCTTTAACCTCTTGTAAGGCTTCTTGTGCGTAGTTAAGGGCTTGACTTAGCGAGAGCTTAACCTTACGGACTTGGCTGAACTTATTGTTCAGTTTATGTTCTAACTGCTTATCGTATTCGTCGACTTTAATGCTCTCGTTACCGCGCTTGAAAAATGACTTCAGAATTTTATTTTCAGTGAGTTTGTGCATTAAAATCGGCACGATTTTTTTACACTGCAACAGCATATCAGCATCACTGAGAGGCTCGCCGGAGAACATCCCGACAACATTGACGCTAATCTCGTTAAAGATATCAGTAAATACTTGCTTGACAACCTTTAACTGCTTGTTTTCACTTTCAAGGACTTTATTTTTAATTTTAAGATCTAGAGTTTTTTCTTCTAGATTTTGGAGTTTCTCTTCAAATTTTTTGTTCTGAGCTTGCACCTCAGCCAATCGCTTTTCTAACTCTTCGTAGCTTAATTTTTGCTTGGCTTTAGCCATGAGGGCGTCCTTAATAATCGTATTAGATACGCCATTTTATCTGATCCGAAAACAACAGTAAACCATTGATATTTCAACGATAAATACGTTTTGAGAGTGTGGTATTTTGTTTGGACTGAATCAATAAAAAATCTCACAAAAGTGCTCAGAGCGCCATTGCGATCGCTTGGCAAACGCTTTTTAACCCATTGATTTAAAATGATAAACTGTGAAAAACGATGTTCGAAAACCACCAAAACAACTGTTGATTAATATCAAAAAATATCAGTTTTTTAGGAGATTGTTGCGTGTCACTTCGATGGCTAAACCGTCTAAATATCGCTCGAGTTCGATCACACTCAGCGGTTTAGTGGCTTTACCGTCAGCGCTCATCAGCAGTCGTTGATAGTGTCCACTATGCAAACGACGGGTCAGTAGGTTACTGCCTTTATCATCACAAAAAACCATCTTAGCAATAGCACACGTTTTAGAAACGAAGACAACGAGGTCTTGCCCTTTTGAAAGATCAATCCCAAGAAGTTGACCGCAAATGCTATTGAGTCGCTTAAACCCGCATCGCATATCCATAGGACAAACAACCAATGTAACTCGATAAGAGTCAAACCGTACTCTCATCTTTTCACCTGTTTGATCAAGTTAGCGATAAAGATGTGGGGATGTCTCACAGTGACGCTAACGCTAACCCCATTAACAAAAACTTTGACCACATGATCCTGATCTGACTCTGTACGTGGTGGATTTTGTACGCTCTCTACAATAGTTTGCCACTGTTGATCATCAAAATGATGTACACCAACAATTTCTGCGCAGGCATCGCGGTTTGCGTTCTGGAGTTGTTGTTTGATTTTTGAGAAATATCGAGAAACCGAGCTTTTACAGGGGAGTTTTACTCCATAGCAATATTGATGCATCTCTTGTGCTATGAAGGTACGTATTCCAAGTCCGGAACTGCAATAAGCTTGATAAGCTCCCTCCCAATCAATGCTGTTTAATTTTCTCATCAGAATGCTCCTTTTGATTGACTGTGGAGCTATTCTGATTGAAATTAAATTTTTAAAGCGGTGACGATAGGGAGGTTACAACACCGATGGAGTCCCAACCTCGCAAACCGCCCATACCCACCTTTGGTACATTGAGTTTGGCGACATTGGAAACGCTATCCCAAACGAGACTGCCGTTTTCATCAAAGCCAGCGGCGACTTCGGTGTCAGGAATATGCCCAATGTGCATAATGCCCGCGATATTGCCCGCACGACTTTGGTTCGTGTCATAAGGAATTTCGTGCGTAGCTAAACGCGTGGCACAACCACCTAACATCGCGATAACACTTAAAGAAAGAAGAACTTTGTGTACTGTTTTCATAATTACCTCGGCAAAATTTTTAAATTATTTTAGTGAAATTGGTGACAAGAAACATACTAAATAACTATAAATATCAAATATTTAACTGCCATCGAAAGGGTCTAACGAGGAGCGTCATTTTTGTCTATTTTTGTTGTTTCAACGCAACAAAAAGCTCGGATTTTCGCCGAGCTTATTTCAGAGAAGAAGCAACTCACGGTTAAGCGTTTTCTTCTTTGGAAGTGTCTTCTAATGGGGATTCTTCTGTTTTATTAGGTTCGCTCTCTGGTTCAGTTTTGGTTTCGGTTTCGGTGTGGCTCACGTCTTGGGACTTTTCCTCTTTCCTTGTTAGGGAATCCACTTTTCTTTTCTTATTTGGGTTTTGTTGTTCTTGGGTCTTGCGTTCTTCCTGACGTAGAGTGGTCACGTAACGCCACACTTCGAGTCGTAGGTCTCTGACCTTAAAGAATAGTTGCGTGAAGCGACTTGTCCATTCTGTGTGAAGTTTTTGGTGATCTTCATCGCTGATGATGCCACGAAGGGTGGCCGAGTCGATTTTTTGCATCAATTCATCAAAAATCACAATGAGCTCTAAGAATTGCCAAGACATATAGCTTTTAAGAAGCGGTTGGTAGGTGTGGGGTTTAGTAATGACACCGAAGCGTTTTTCGTTGGGGTTCGAGCCAATGGCAGAGTTGAGGTGGTGAAGACTTTTTTCAAGATCGCTTCGAAGTTCATCAACATCGCATTAAGCTTGGCCTTATGGGTTTTAGCATAGTCGTTATAGCGAGCAATGCCCCAAGCAATATGCAATCGTTGAAGGGAAAAGTTCATTCCTTCATAGCGTTTTTCTAAAACGCGTTGAGCGTACTGCGTGTTCAAGTCAATGCTGATTGCTTCATAGTATTGACTATAGTCATCGGAGCGATTGCGCTTGATTTCGGTGATTTCGGCTGACTTGAGTTCAGCCTTACCAACGATATGACGTAGGGGTTCGGTCTCTGACATGGTTGTCTCCGTAGAAAAAGAATACGAAAACAATAAAGTCACCCCTTGTTGGCTCTTGGGCTAAAGCAGGACTTTTTACGAAATTACAGACGTGCTGCGCTGAAGCTGTGTTTTATAGTCCTCTTATCTGAACCCATGTGTCAGAAAAGATTTCGTGTTCGGTTAGAACACACGTGAATCCTCGTTCTCACGCTAAACAAGAGGTAGGATCAGATGTCCTAGTACCGTAAGGTATCAATATCTGGCAATGCGCCCTCTCAGCGCAGATAAGATGAGTTAGTAACGCCCACCCAGCGTTTTATAAGAAGGGTTTTCGATTTTATGACTTGATGACGAGTTGTCTCGGATTCGGGGTCTTTTCTCGATGCGACAAGCATTGTGAAAAGATGTTTTTTCTCTTTCAAAGAAAAGAAGTGCACGGCTCCAGGGGTTTGACCTTTGGCCGTTGCAGTTTCTCTTTCGTATTTAACCCGCTCGGGAGCACAAGTTCCCGAAGGGGCATTTTGTGTCCTGATGCGTTTTTTCGTAGGTCACATCATGCAAACACCAAATCTAGAAATGAAATCGGTCAAAGACTTGTTCGGTATTGACGGGGCAATGCAAGTTCCTGTGATGCCAAAAAGCGAAGCTTTGGCTAGATTAGTTCCTACCATGAATCCGCACTACGTCTTTAGAAAAGACGTGGTTCGTAACCTTCTTGCGTTTTTGCTTCGTCCTCACGGGGACGCACTTTGGATCACAGGGCCGACAGGCTGTGGGAAAACAAGTGCCGTTTTGGAAGTGGCGGGGAGATTAAATTGGCCTGTTGTCTCCGTTACCTGTAATGGAGCAATGGAGTTTCAAGAGCTTCGCGGTCAATTTGTCCTTGCGTGCCAAAAGGCGGGTGAAACGCCCTCGATGACGTTTCGCGATGGCCCATTGGCAATGGCGATGAAGAAGGGTTACATCCTTTTATTAAACGAAATCGACATGTTTGATCCGTCAGAATTGGCGGGACTCAATGACGTGTTGGAAGGTCGCCCCCTTGTCATTGCGGAAAACGGTAATGAGGTCATTGAACCTCACCCGAATTTCCGAGTGATTTGCACCGCCAACAGTGCTGGAGCGGGCGATACCACAGGCCTTTATCAAGGTGTTCAAACCCAAAATCTCGCCGCGATGGACAGATACCGTACCATCGAGGTGACGTATCCTACAGCTGAGATCGAAGAAAACATTCTTTCGCGATTGGCTCCGGGTTTGGGAAGTGATATTCATAAATTAATGGTGAAGATGGCCAACGACATTCGCACTGCCTTTACGGGTACGGACGGTATGCCGGGGACGCTCTCTGTCACCATGTCCACTCGAACGCTTGTGCGTTGGGCGCAACTCAGTCTGGATTTTTTCGGGGCTGAAAATGCACTTCGCTATGCGTTAGAACAAGCACTGCTAAATCGCTGTAACGGCGTAGAACGCGAGTCGATCGAGTAAATCGCACGATTGTGTTTTGGTGATGCTTGGGACAAGAAAGCCAATAAACGATGAAGTAATCGCTTCCAAGGCGTATCTAACGATTCTGTTTAATGCAATTACTTTATTTTTCGGCATTGAGGTTTTTGTCCTAAACGGGGCGTTTTATCCTTTTTTAGATCAAGCCTATTGTTTGTCTTTCAAATAAACAACTCACAATAATATCAAACGCTATTAATTGCTATTAAACGCTATTAAATGGTGTAAGATATAAGGGAAGTTTATGGAGATAATGATGGCAACCGTGCAAATGAATTTAAGAATTGACTCTGAACTGAAGAGTCAAGTAGATGCCTTATATGAACAAATTGGTTTAACCACAGCCGATGCGATTCGAATGTTTTTGAAGCAATCAGTGTTGACTGGGGCTTTGCCTTTGCATACCAATCCAGTTGCTTTAAGGGCAGCCACTTTACCTGAAATTCAACTTGCTGAAGAGGGACGCAAGCGTTTCTTGTCTTACCTTGAAAATCCAACGGGGTTCGGAGAAGCTTATGCCAAGCACCAATCTGAGTATGAGAAGTTCGCAAAAGAACACAATATAAGGATTGATCATGTTGGTTGAGCTATTAGATAAAAAGCACAATCGACAAACTTTTCAGAGTTCCAGTCAGGAATTAACTGACTATTTTCACCGTTATGCGATGCAAGATCAAAAGCGATTGCTGAGTCATTGTTTTGTATTAGCGGACGAAGATCGAGTTTTAGGTTACTACACTCTAAGTGCAAATAGTGTCGATATAGCATTACTCCAACCGATATTTTCCAAACGAAAACTTGGAAGTTATCGTTGGATTCCTGTTTTTTTGTTGGGACGATTAGCTATTGATGTATCAGTACTCGGACAAGGATATGGAAAATTCTTGCTCCAAGATGCGCTCAGACGTTCTTTTCAAAACGATATTCGACCATTTGGTCTTTTAGCTGAAGCAAAAGATGAAAAAGCTCTTCAATTTTATTTGTCTCAGGGTTTTAAGTACCTTGAGGATAATAAAGTAATGTTCTCTTTCACTGATATGCTTTAGCTTCATTTTATTTTCATCCTCACTGGGGAAAACGCTTTTGCCCCAGTGGGGTAGACGTGTTTTCTCCTTTTTTATGGAGACAATCATGTCAAACGTGAAAAGTATGAACAGCGTCATGCTGGTGGGTCGTTTAGGTTCTGAACCTCAAGTGAAAACGTACGAATTCGGTGCGATTGCATCGTTTTCTGTCGCGACAACGAAGGGGTACAAGGACAAGAACGGACAATGGCAAGTGAAGTAAGGTCGTAGATTCGGAATTTTGATTCTGAGTTTTTTAAAATAAAGACTCAAGAGGATCAAAATGACAAAATTTTCACCAGAATTTCGCCAAACTGTTATCGAAAGAGTTCGTAGCGGCGAACCCCAAACTGAAGTTGCAAAAAGTTTGGGAATCAGCTCCAAAACCGTCCATGGTTGGTGGAGTGCTGCTAAGCAAGATCTACCAACTCAGGAATTGACCGATACAGAGGAAATCGCTCGTTTACGTCGTTTACTTCGCGAACGTGAAGCTGAAATTGCTTTTTTAAAAAAAGCAGCGGCGTACTTCGCCAAACAGCCCTAAAGAAGTACGCCTACTTGAACAAATGTCTTGAATGTTCTGAAATTGGGCGTCATTGTTATCTGCCTTTAGTAAAAGCCTGTCGTTTACTCGAAGTGAGCGTCAGCGGTTTTTATTCATGGAAAAGCTCTGATCCAAATCATCGTAACGGCATTGTTCACACTGATGACTTTATTGTTACAACGATTAAAGCGTTCATCAAAGATGATTGCTACGGACATACGCCCGGTTTGTTAACTTGTTATCGTTTTCTTAGGAAACAACAAATTAGCATCGATTTCAAAC